>JBJERA010000288.1:0-4325 GCA_051882035.1 Hominimerdicola sp. | reverse complement strand
AAATACTTCTCCGGGTTCAATTATTATTCCACATATCTTACGGCTGGCAAGATTAATATTTACAGCCTTATTTTCCTGTAAACGTATATCTATACCTTTGCCTCTTTTTATTAAATTCGAGCTTTGAGCGTCAACTACATTCGGCAGTTTATGCTTGCTTTTGGTTTGAGCGAACTTCTCCTTTGATCTTAGATCACTGATATTTCGTTTCAATATTTCCTTCTGTTCCGAAATTGCATAGCATAAGGGATTTATTTCACAAAAAAGCTTTCTCTTTTTCTGTTCCATATGAACATCTCCTTTTAAACAAACATCGCCGAGCCTGACGCTGGCATTTTTATCTCTTCTGTAAAAGCTAAGTATAATATTTTCAAGATGCCGTCTTTTACCTATTTTTGTTTCTTCCTTGAGCCGTATAAACTTTACTAAAATACTGTCTATACCGCTTTTGTTCGCCCCAAGAATATCCGTAAATATCTGATCTCCTATTAAAACAACTTTTTCCTTTTCCATTCCCAGTACCTTAACGGCTTTCATATATCCGGCAGTATCAGGTTTGTTGGCGTCGCATATGTACGGCGTATCTATATTTTTTATAAATCTTTCAACTCTCGATTTTTCGTTATCAGTAAGCAGGACAGTTTTAAAGCCGATGCCCTGAATATATTTAAAAAGCTCGTCCACTTCTTTTGTGGAATCGTCGCCGTGATGAACCAACGTATTGTCTATATCAAAAATTATCCCTCTGTATCCCTTATCGTAAAGCTTCACATAATCGATGTCAAAAACGCCGTCGGCATATGCGCATGGATATAATAATTTAAACATTTTATCTACCGCCTATTTTTCCATATAATCGCAAACTTTATTTATTTGTTCGCAGAAACTTCCGCCGAATTTATTTTCAAAAAAAGCGCTTCCTATCGTAAAAGCTTTCGGGGCGCAGGCTTTCAATTCGTCAAGACGTTCAAAGCTATCCACACTTCCTGCTATACAAATTGGTGCATTTACGTTTCTGACTATTTCCCTGTTCAAAGCAACAGCGTCGCCTACATATCGGTATCCAAGCAGATCTATACCGTAAGCTCCTTTTTCAATATATCCGTTCGCCTCGTTTATCATATCCTCAATATTTCCCTTAAGAACAGACGGACGTTGTGTAATATTGCCGACAAACGGCATATACTTAATATTATTTTTACGGCAAAGCTCGTTTATGGACTCGGAGAACATTGTACCCATAAGAATATCACAGCCGAGTTTCACAGCCAGCCGAGCACCCTCCAGACACTTATCCTCAGTATAAGCCACAACTTCAAGAACGGTTTTTTTACCGCACTTTTTCATATAGGCATATAATTTTTCCATCTGTTTTACAGGCAGATTTTCTTCCTTCATACCCCAGTATACCGCTTTTGAATCCTTACATTCCTCAAAGATCTCATAAGCGTTGTTTACTGTCAGATCGTTATATGTCAGCATAACGATCAATACAGGATCATTATTCACATCGAACACTCCTTTTTTTTTTTACAGAAATATATCATATAAATTATACCATATGCTAGCTTACTTGTCAATTAATATTGATTTTAACTTTCCCCAAAATCCACATACAAAAGTTGAAAAAGTCACGCAGGCACAGGGAAAACAGGCAAAAAAGATTTGAAAAAAGGTAAAAAAATGAGATCATAAATTGCTTTGAATTCTTAAGCAAGCACTTTGCTAACTCCAATATACACACTATGGACAGAGGCTATGATTGTAATAAATACTACGAATATTTCAAATTTAAAAAGCAAAGCTTTGACTTTGAAAACTATCAGAAATCTTGATTTGCTGATTACGATTGCAATAGGGTATGTTGCCGAAATATCGGGTTAAATCGGCATCACCAAATAATTTGTGTAAAAGTAAAATCATTTGGTGATGCCTTTACTTGGATTTATTCAGAAGGGCATTGCAAAAGGTGACGTTATTGAATACGAAACGAATTTTGGTGTCACACTTACTTCCTATGGCAACCGCCGAACGCTAAGAAGTTTTCTGGGGTTCAAAAGAGTAAGTGCAGACGGCAGTGTGGAATTCATTGACAAGCTTTACAAGGTTGGAAATTATAATTTGAAATACTTAAAAAATTAACATTTTACCAAGCCGTCAGATTTTATTCTGACGGCTGTTTTTCATTGGATAATTATTACATTTACATAGCTTGTTTTTCAGAACCAACTTTGGGAGTTCATAAACTCATTAAATATTAATTCTTATGACTATCACGTTTATTCATTGGAGAGGTTGTAGAAGTAAAGTGATAGTGACATTATTTAAGACAAAGCGAAATTACCATAAATATAATAAAAATTACATAAACTCTCAAGGGACTTATTAAAAATATATAACATATGATGAAAATTGGGGCCGTATCAGACAAAATTCTTGACTTATTCAAACCATTTATTGTATAATAAATAATGTAATTTTTAATTATATAATTTACTAATTAATTGAAAGGAGTTATGTGAATGAACACAAACCCGAAACATAAGCTGACGAATAGATTGATCGCTATGCTGCTTGTTTTGGCAATGACCTGCGTTTATGTAGTAGGAGATAATTACGCTCCGTTGACCATTGACCAAACTAAGTTGAAAGCAGACAACGTATCGGCTCAGACGTTAAGTTTCGATACAGACTTAGTAAATCAAACAGAGCTTAAAGATGTAAACGAACTTGTTCTAGCCGAAAATACGACAGTTATGGGAAAAACAAGCGATTCACTTTCGCAAGCATTTTCTCAGATGCCCTCAACCGTGAAAAACAAAGCCGAATTGGACAAGGCTGTTGAAGCATTCAATGAACAGATTTCTGACTTGAAAGCCAAAACTAACGAAGAGCTTAACAAGACAGACAACGGCACAGACGAATTCAACGAATACAAAAAGACTGTTCTTTCAGGTTTTACGGACCTTGAATCTATGTTGACCGACGTATCCGTTGAAAACTATGAAGAGGTAATGTCGGATATTTCCGCACTGCTTAACCCGGAAAAGCCGTATGTTTCTTTGGCTGATGATCTTCCGTTCAATGAGGTTACGGAAAATAACATTACTTATTCCGACTATAATCCAGAATCTGTTACCAATTATCAGATCGATGATGGCAGTTACTCAAATGATGATTTACAGCAAACTAATGATACCATTATAAATGATGATATAAGAGCTGAGTTTTCTGACCTTGAAAGTGTTCTTGAAGTATATCAATATATCAAGAACAACTACATGATGGAATTCTATTTCGGATCTCGTAAGGGTGCTGTGGGTGCATCGGCTGAAAAGGCTGGCAATGATTATGATATAGCAAGCCTTTTAATCGGTGTTCTGCGTGACAGAAATATCCCTGCAAGATATGCTAAGGGAGAAATCGAAATCACGGCTGAACAGGCTATGGAATGGACTGCGACCGATGATATCAATGTAGCGATGCGAGTTATTTCCGCACTCGGAATCCCCACAACAGTTATGATCTCCAACGGTGAAACGGTTGCTGTTCGCTTAGAACATGTCTGGGTTGAAGCCTATGTGACTTATACTGATTATCGTGGAACAGGTAATCGTTCGGGTGAAAGACTGTGGATACCACTTGATGCAAGTTTCAAGAAGTCAACACATATTGAAGGTTCTAACCTTGAGTCAATTAATGCTTATATTAATGATGAATCTAATTATCTTAATGAAAACTCGGTAATAAACGGTGTAAGCGTTTCAAATATTGCACAAATGGTTGATGGTCAGGAATCAGCATTTGTAAAGTATATGCTTGAAAATGGCTACGATACTGTTGCACAGGTGTTTGGTGGAAAAGAAATTGTATATGAGGATTTAGGATATTTGCCATTATCTCTGCCCTACAATTCTGTATCTGATGTAGAAAAGTATGATGATATTCCTGCAGAATATACAGATACGATTGATTTTAAATTATTTGGCAATTCTGCTTCAGGTGGAAGTATTAATGGCATCGACTATATCAATGAAAAAATCTACACTCCTGATGTTTACGGAAAGAGACTTACTTTAACCTATGTTCCTGCAACTGCAGCTGATAGTGAAGTACTGGCTGAACACGGCGGCATATTCTCAACTCCAGCATATCTAGTTAAAATGAAGCCACAATTTGTAATTGACGGAGAGGTGATTGCCGAGGGTCCAGTATGCAATACAGGATATACACAAAAGTATATTATAACCATTAGTAACGACGCTTCAAGTCAAAATGACAGTGAAATCACAAATACTGTTACTGTCGGCGGTATGTATTCCATT
>JBJERA010000287.1:0-4348 GCA_051882035.1 Hominimerdicola sp. | reverse complement strand
GCTTTTTGCACACATATGAAATCAATGCAAATATAAGCACTACGCCAATGTCTGCCAGCAAAGTCTTTATCTGACTGTAAGCAAATTTAACAGTAAAGGCTCTCAGAAGAAACGCATTCAAAACAGATAAAAGCACAAATGTCAGAAAAAGTATATTGTCTTTAAAATATCCGTTAAATCCCTTTTGGATTTTTTCAAAAACCTTTTTCATTTCAATCTCCTTTTAATCAAAAATGGTTTAAACACATAAATAACATTTTATATCTTTTTGTAGATAATGTCAAGTAAACGGCTAATTTTTCGTCACTTTTTACAAAAGGCTGATACACACTCAAAAAAGTTATGCATATTCAGTCAATTAAATATATGCGTTACAAGAAATTTTCATGAAAACTCAAAACGATTGTTTTATTTACATAAAGCATTTTACTCCTATTAAGCCTCATTGTCAATGAATCTCCATAAATTTTCAGCAAATTTTCATTTCGATTTCTTGATTAGGCTAAGTTTTTATTTATTATTGTACAAATCGCTTATAACAGTTCCACGGTTTTGAATAAAAATATGTACCTCTACGAAGTTTCTTTGAAAAATGCAGAAATATTTGATTTTTTGTAAGAAGTATAATATAATCAAGTTATACTATTATTATAAACGGACGAGGTGCATTACTATGATTAAGCTGATTGCGTCGGATATGGACGGCACTTTACTGGATGATAACAAAAATCTACCCGAAAACTTTTCGGAAGTCATAGAAAAGCTTTTTGATAAGAATATCCGCTTTGTAATTTCAAGCGGAAGAAGTTTCTGCACTTTGAAAGAACAATTCACCCAATATTTAGATGATATGACATTCATATGCGATAATGGAGCATATATTGTGGATAAGGGAAAGGAAATTTCCGTGTCTGTTCTGCCAAAGGCAACGGTTGACGAAGTTGTGGATTTCTGTGCGGAGCATAAGCTTACCGCTATTTTGTGCGGAAGAAACGGAACCTGGCACAATGCAGGAAATGATGAACAGCTTGCATCTGTGTGCAATTACTATGTAAATCAGGTTCACATGGACGATTTGACTCAATGCAATGATGATATTTACAAAATTGCCATTTTGCAGCAGGACGGAATTGAAAAAGACGGTTACCCTAAACTCAGAAACAAGTTTGGCGATAGCTACAATGTTCAGCTTTCAGGAGAACGCTGGGTTGACATTATGAACAAGGATGTAAACAAAGGAGACGCTCTGAGAAAGCTTGAAAATCGCCTTGGCATTAAATACGAAGAAACAATGGCTTTCGGCGATTATCTCAACGATGTGGAAATGCTGAATAACGCTTATTACAGCTTTGCTATGGAAAATGCTCACAAGGAAGTAAAAAAGGTGGCAAATTTCACAACCGGCTCTAACAATGACAACAGCGTTATGAAAGAGATATCCAAATATTGTCTATATTAATATTGTATTGGAGTAATTATGAGCAAAATATACATAAATGATTTATTACATTTTAATCCTGACGAATTAGACAGTATTAAAATAAAGTTAAATAAATCAAATGGTATTGATGACCCTATGGAACTTTATCAAAGAAATCCTGAAATAGTTAATACGCAATGGTTCTTTTGGAGAAAAAGTAACCGCTATTTCAAGGTTGGAGAAATTGCTGTTTGTTTTGTAAAGTTAGCAAATGACACTTGGTTACTTACTACTATAAAAAAAGTAACCAAGGACCTTGACATTAAAAATGGAATTAATTATGAAGGTTATGAATTAGACGAATACAAAAAATATTATGGCAGAGTAATTGTAAAATTTCATAAAACATATGCAACACAAGGCGTTTATTACAAAAAAGTATGTAATGAAATGGAAGTCACTCAAATTTTACCAGATACTTTTGACGGTTATGACTTCCCTGGCTATGATAAGGTGTGTCTATCCTTTAAGCAACTGGCTATTATAGTGCATCAACATAAAAAAGACTGGATTTCTGCACTAGAAAACCAAAAAGCAGTATATTTAATTACTGATAAAAATACTGGAAAACTATATGTTGGTTCAGCAACAAGTAACAATGGTATGTTACTTCAAAGATGGAAAAACTACGTTGAAAATGGACATGGTGGAAATGCAATTTTACGCAATTTAATTGATGAAAAAGGTTTTGACTATATTAAAGAGAATTTTCAATATTCTATCTTAGAAAATTATAACGCCAAAATTGATGACCATGTGATTTTACAGAGAGAATCATGGTGGAAAAACATACTTCAAACACGAAAATTCGGATATAATGCAAACTGAATATACATAAAAATAATATCGGCTGTGGTGAAACTTCATAAAATCACAACAGCCTTTTTTATTATATGCTTGACTTTATGTGAAAATTTGGGTAAACTAATATTAACTATTATGAATGGAGGAGCCGTCCCGCACGGTTAATTTTTATGGAACACTTTTTACAAAGACTTGAAATGCTTTACGGCAAAGAAAAGGTTAATATTCTCAAAAATTCAAAAATCGCTGTTTTCGGAGTGGGCGGAGTAGGCGGTTATGTTGTGGAGGCTCTTGCAAGAAGCGGTGTAGGCAGTATTGATATTTTTGATAACGACACTGTTGCTGAGTCAAACCTTAACAGACAGATAATTGCTACTGTCAACACTATTGGAATAGAAAAGGTTCAGGTTGCAAAGGACAGAATCTTATCCATCAACCCAGACTGCAAGGTCAATGCCTGCTGTGTTTTCTATGCTCCCGACAACGCTGAGGATTTTCATTTGGAACAGTATGACTATGTAGTTGACGCTATCGACTTTGTTCCGGGAAAAATTTCTCTTGCAGTTGAATGCGATAAGGTTGGCACTAAGCTTATTTCCGCAATGGGTGCTGGAAATAAAATTCACCCTGAACTTCTGGAAATTTCGGATATTTATAAGACTTCCGTTTGCCCTCTTGCACGAGTGATGCGTCGTGAGCTTAAAAAACGTGGCATTAAAAAGCTGACTGTTGTTTACTCAAAAGAGCCTGCAATTCTCCCTGAGATTCCTGAGGGAGAAAAGCTTTGTCCCGGCAGCTGTGCTTTTGTTCCGTCTGCGGCGGGGCTTATTATTGCAGGACGAATTATAAATGAATTAACAGGTTCGCTGTAAAAACCATGGATAATTATTCCATTGACAAGTGCTTACGAAAGATATATAATGTAAGAATAGATTACAAAACAGTTACAGACATTTTGGAGAGTTTAAATAATCATGAGAAAAATTTTGAAAATAAAGCAAGCCGCAGCAATGTGCCTTGCAGTTGTTATCAGCATTTCTGCTTTCGGTATATGCGATGACAGCGAATTTATTACAGGATTTGCAGAGGAAGAATCTCAGCCTTATTCCGAAAAGCTGGAAGACTTGCAAAAAGAGCAGGACAGGCTTGATAAAGAGATTGCCGCCGCTGACGAACAAATTTCCAAAGAGCAGGATAATCTTGATGCGATTAATAAGAAATATACCGCTTTGCTGGAAAAAATCCAAAGTATGGAGCAGTCTACCGCCGAGTTAGAAGACCAGATGGTTGAACTTGACTCTCAGATGCGTGAAACAATGTACAAGCTTGAACAGCAGAACACCGAAATTGACGCTATGCGTGAGGATTTCATGTCAAGAATAAGGGCAATGTATGTTGCAGGCGGTACACAAAGTTATACAAATGTGCTGATTAATTCAGAAGATTTTTACGATATACTCATGCGTATGGAGCTTGTTAAGCGTGTGGCAAAGCACGACAACGATGAACTTAACAGACTTTTGGAGAAAAAGGCTGAGATCGAACAAACTCAGGCAGAGCTTGACAGCCGTTCACAACAGCTTAAAGCTGCTTCACAGGAATATTCTTCACAAATGAAAGAACTTTCCGATGAGCAAGCGGAGCTTCTTAAAATGCAGGAGGAATCCAGTGAGGCTCTTGCAAATCTTCAAAATAATAAGGAACAGCTTGCCTCACAGTCACAGCAGGTTGCTGACGAATATGCAAAAGTTTCAAGCAATGCTGAAACTACCGCTACAACTACAACAAAAAAGACTGCTGCAAAATCAGATGAAACTACTACCAAAAAGAGCTCCAGCTCTGAAACGGAAAAATCTACTACTACCAAGAAACAGACTGTCACTTCTGCCAACAACGATTCTCAGGCAGAAACGACTACAAAAGCTAAAACTACTACGACTAAACCGCAGACTACAACTCAGCCTGCAACTACTACTGCTCCGCCTGCTGATTCCAACAACGGCAATTCTTCAAAAGCGCAAATTGTTGTTAATTATGCAAAGAGCATGGTAGGCGGAAGTTATG
>JBJERA010000286.1:0-4372 GCA_051882035.1 Hominimerdicola sp. | reverse complement strand
GCTTGTCCTCTAACGCCCAAAACTGCTGGAAAGCCTCGCCTCCGCAGTAATACTCGTATGTATCCTTATAAATATAACCATCAGGAATTTCAAGTCCTGCGTCAGCCATAGCACGTTTGTAACCGTTTTCTCTCGCAACAGAAGAAACTGCATTGTAAGTCGTTCCAACAAAAGCAATTTTCTTGTGGCCCTTATTCACCAAAGCCATAGTAGCGTCATATGCTGCCTTATCATCGTCCACAACAACAGTAAGAACCTCCGCACCCTCAACGCTCTCACAGCACAAAGCAATGTTATAATGCTGAGAAAGTTCATTCAGTGTGTCCTTATCATTTTTTGTGCCAAGCAGAACTACTCCGTCAACAGTTCTGTTGAACAGCATTTTTAGCTGTCTCTCCTCACCCGGCTGAGTACCGTCGGTAGTTGCCGTAATAATGTCGTATCCTACCTTACTTGCATAAAACTGCATTCCGCTTACAATTTTTGAATAAAAAGAATGTTCAGCCGACGGCATTAGACATAAAATAACATTGGTCTGACACTTTCTCAGATTTCTTCCTAAAAAATTTGGAGAATAGTGCAGACGCTTAATGGTTTCATTAACCTTTTTAGACGCTTCCTCAGACACGTTGCTGCTCCCGTTAAGAACCCTCGAAACTGTGGCAACAGAAAGCCCGGCCTCTCTCGCAACGTCCTTTATAGTAACACTCATATTCTATAACTCCTTCTGAGCCGTATATAATAAAAACACAGCTCTCTCGTTTGTATTTATATATTATTATATCATAAATATATCATATATTATATAGACAGAACAAACAATTTTTTTTAACTAATTTCGTAGCTTTTGCCGGTTTTGTGCCGAACAAAAGTAAAAGATATGCAAATTATTTTTTGTCTAAATCAATACATTAAAAAATTCATAACTTAATACGATTACTTAGGCTGAATAACAATATTATTTACCTATTGAAAAATTCCAAGTAATATGATATAATGAAAATCGATGTAAATAAATATAGGAGCTGATAAAATTGCTACACGGATATTTCGATCTGCCAACTTTCACATTTTTCAACGAAAAAAACATATGGACAGGCAGCCTTTATTCAAAATTTAATTACCGCATTACTCCCGTAAAAGGTGACGAAAGCGAACTTTTAGTGCAGGTCTGGTACGGAACTGACTGCTATACTCTGGTGAAAGATTTTTCCGCCGAATACCATGAAGAATTTTCTCCCGCAGGACTTGAAAAAGCAATCGAAGATTTAACTTACGAGTTTGACAAATATAAAGAAATAAGAAAAACGATGTAAAAACGGACGAACAAAATCCTTTTGTTCGTCCGTCTGTTTTGTCCAAATAATCATATTACTGTGCATATTCATTTTCCTGAGTATTATAAATTATCTCGCTGTTTGTGCTTGCAGGAGTCGTCTCCGTAGCATAAGGCTGAGAGCTTTCCGCACCTGATTCATCAGTACGATTAATATATTTTTCCTCAGAAATGAAAGAACCTTCCAGTTTGCGTGAACCGTCCTCGTTAATAATTTCCAAATCCTTAGCCGTTTTGATTATACCCTCAGCAATCGCCTCGCCGTAAGCCTCTAAATGAAGGTCAAACAATGCATTATCCGTAGGACTTGTAATAAACCCCATTTCCACAAGGCAACTAGGCATTACTGTTTGAGCGTTGACCAAATAATTTATGCTTGAATTGCCAATATAGCCGTATTCAACACCTCTGTTATCCGAAATTCCAACCTCTTCAAGAGCCGCCAGAATATTCTCCGCAAGAATTGTATCAGGTTCAGGTTCGTCATTGCTTACCCATACCTCAATGCCATAAATATCGCCGTCATAGCTGTTTCTATGCAAGGATACAAACAAATCTGCACACTGCTCGTTAGCCAACTCACAGCGTTCCTCCAATTCAAGAAAACTATCGTCATCACGAGTCATAATAACCGTAACTCCCTGAGCTTCAAGATTTTTCTGAACCTCCAAAGCTATATCAAGATTGTCATTCTTTTCAATTCTTGTTTCGTCCTGATTTGTAGTACCGCCGTCATAATCGCCGTGACCTGCGTCAATGCAGACAACAAATTGGTTGGCCTCAGTATTTTCAGTAACCAGCTTAGCCGTGCTTTCATCAGCCTTAGAGCTTTCCGTCTGACTGGAAGTTGCTTTCGCTGAAAGAGCCACGCTTTCCTCACCATTGCCTCTAATTTTGTCAACGATAGCACCAATCAACTGTACAATTCCCGCAATTAGAGCAATAAGAATTATAAGCGCAATTATAATACGATTCCAATAAATTTTTTTTCTCTTTATTGTACGCTTTCTGACAGGAGGTCTGCCATAAAGCGCAATGAACTCTTCATCTGACATTGTGTTCATTAAGTAAACTCCTATTCATTAAGTATAATCATAGCAATATTAATGTAATTATAACATACCCAAAAAAATTTTTCAAGGTTATTCAGGACAAATCATACTGAATACAATTTAAAATAATGTACACTTTTTATGAATTTTCGTCATTTTATATAAATTTAACTTCAAGACATCATGAATTTTCCCAAAATAAAGCATAAGGCAACACCACACATGATAATTTGTGCGGAGTTGCCTGAAATAAAAATTATAAAACCAAAGTTCTCTCATCGCAGTATTCACATTCAAGAGTTGTACCTTCGCCTCTGAAATAGTGAGGCAGATACCCTTCCCTGTGAGTAATACAATCAGGATTTGAACAAGTCACATGAGGCTGTACGTTACCTGTAATAAGCGGAGCAGGATTGCCTTCGCCGTTCAAAATAGTATAAATAAGCGCCATTCTGATATACATACCATATTTAGCCTGCTTGAAATACATAGCCTTAGGGTCATCATCAACATCAACAGTAATTTCATCGACTCTAGGCAGTGGGTGAAGAACAATCAAATCAGGCTTTGACATAGCAAGCTTTGCAGAGTCAAGAATATAATTACCCTTCTGCTGTTCATATTCTTCCTTAGAAGCAAATCTCTCCGACTGAATTCTTGTCATGTAAAGCACGTCAAGCTCACCAATAGCCTCTTCAAGGTCAAAAACCTCCTCATATTCATGACCGCTTGCAGAAAGCACGTCCTTGATATAAGCAGGCAGAGCCAGTTCCTTAGTGGAAATAAGCACAAACTTATTATCCTTAAAGCAGGACATAGCCTTAATAAGAGAATGAACAGTTCTTCCGTTCTTCAAATCACCGCAAAAACCAATGGTAAGACCTTCAAGCGTACCCTTTTCTTCCTTGAAAGTAAGCAGGTCTGTAAGAGTCTGAGTAGGGTGAAGATGACCGCCGTCGCCTGCGTTGATAACAGGGCAATCTGCTGTCAGAGCCGCCGCTTTTACAGAACCCGGCTTCGGGTGACGCATTACAAGAACATCAGCATATCCCGAAACAATCTTAGTTGTATCCTTAATATTTTCGCCCTTTGCAACAGAAGAAGTAGCAGGGTTGTCAAAACCGATAATAGTACCGCCAAGTCTTAGCATTGCAGTCTGAAAAGACATCTGAGTACGGGTAGAAGGCTCATAGAAAAGAGTACCCATAATTTTTCCCTTGCAAGCCTCAGCATACTTTTCGGGATTTTCTTTAATTTCATGGCCAAGCTCCAACAGCTTCTCCCACCACGAAACAGGATAATCATTAAGGTCAATCAGGTTAAGATTATTATAAACACGACTCATTATACTTGCACCCTTTCGCAAATTCATATTAAAAATTATTATATCATAAAAGCCGTCATATTTCAAGTACATTTTATTACAAATAACAAGCTGCACAAAAATTTACTATTTTTCCACAATATTCTGAATACTTCCGGAACAATATTCAGAAATATCGCATAAAATCAGGATCTGGTCGTAATCCTCCATAAATGCAAGCTGAGCCAAGGTTTCTCCACGCTCCGCCATAGCCTGAGGGTCAATCATGGTAATCTGACTGTAATGAGCAGTAAGAAACGGCACAAAAGTATTGGCATAACTTCCCTTTATTATCAGCAGTTTCGGAGCGTCTTCAAGGCTTGTAGTAATTACAGCTTTTTCGTAATTATCTCCTTGTATAAAAATATTGGTCTTTTGCGAAGTTTTCAATGCAGACTTGAAATAAACGGATTTGGCAGTAATAACCTGATTTCCGCTGTAAAGTTCCACATCGGTCACAGGGCTTTTGAATTTTGAACGGAACAGATTAATTCTGTCACCGGTTATTCCGCTGTAATAAACCGACTGATAGAGCTCTCCGAAGTAATTTTGTTCCGCATATTCCTTGTCATAATTGGAAAGCACCACCGGCTCAAATCCCAATTTTTTTATCGCTTCAAT
>JBJERA010000285.1:0-4397 GCA_051882035.1 Hominimerdicola sp. | reverse complement strand
CTCTCATATTCTTTGCACAATCAAGGAAAAAAGGTTATTGTTGCGGCAGCTGATACATTCCGTGCGGCAGCTATTGACCAGTTGCAGGTGTGGACAGACAGAGCAGGCGTTGACCTTATAAAGCACAATGAGGGTTCAGACCCTGCGGCAGTAGTTTATGATGCTCTTGTTGCTGCAAAATCAAGAAATGCAGACGTTGTGATCTGTGATACAGCAGGCAGACTTCATAATAAGAAAAACCTTATGAATGAGCTTAAAAAGATTGCAAGAATCGTAAATCAGCAGGCTGAGGGTTGTTCTTTGGAGGTTTTGCTTGCTCTTGACGCAACAACAGGTCAGAACGCTGTAAATCAGGCTCAGCAGTTCAGTGAGGTTGCAGATATTACGGGAATTATTCTCACAAAGCTTGACGGAACTGCAAAGGGCGGTATTGTAATAAGCATCACAGACGATTTGAAAATACCTGTTAAGCTTGTTACTGTTGGTGAAAAGATTGACGATTTACAGCCGTTCAACACAAAAGACTTTGTAAACGCATTGTTTGAATAGAGGCAGGATATGAAACTTATTATTGCTAGTAATAACAAAGGAAAAATAAGAGAATACAAACAGCTTTTAGAGCCGTTAGGCTATGATGTTATTTCACAGTCTGATGCAGGAATAAACATTGAAGTTGAAGAAACGGGTACCACTTTTGCGGAAAATTCCGCATTAAAAGCAAGAGCAATTCACAAGCTTTGTAAAGATTGTGCGGTTCTTGCTGATGACAGCGGACTTGTAGTTGAGGCGCTTAACGGTGAACCGGGAGTTTATTCCGCAAGATACGGCGGACTTGAAACTGATAATCAGCGTTCGGCTCTTGTTCTGGAAAAGATGAAGAATGTTCCCGATGAAAAGAGAAATGCTTATTTTGCCTGCACCATTCATTTTATTGATGAAATCGGAAAAGAAATTGCCGTTGAGGGCAGAGTGAACGGCAAAATTGGTTACGAGCCTTTGGGAGAAAACGGCTTTGGCTACGACCCTATTTTCATGTACGGCGATAATAGCTTTGCACAGGTTGACTCTGAGGTGAAAAATTCAGTATCTCACAGAGCCAATGCTTTGAAAAAATTAATTGAGGAATTAAAAAATGATTAAGGCAATACCCATTGATAAGCTGATTGTTCGTCCGTCCATGAAGCTTGCTTTTATGGGAGGAGAAATTTGGTTTGAACAGCTTGATTCGCTGAGTATTCATACTGAATTGGCAATGAACAAATTTTCTGAGGATTTAAAACAAATCAGACGGATTTCAAGTCCGTCAAGAATTGCTGTAAACATAAACGAAACTTTGCTTACGGATGAATTTGCGGATTTGCTTGTCAATGAATTATGTTTGTCTGACAAATATATAACCAAGCTTGTGTTCGTCGGAACTGATTTTGCTACTAAAAGGAAAATCAAAAAACGTTTTAATAAAAAAGATTACAGTTTTTCTGTGGGATTTATTAATGATTATGAAAAAGCAAAAATATGGCTTATGACAGAAGGCTGCTGAAAGGAATAAAAAATATGATTACACCAAAACAAAGAGCGGAACTAAAAGCTATTGCAAACTCGATCGAGCCTGCGTTTCAGGTTGGAAAAGGCGGAGTAAATGACGCTCAGGTTGCTCAGATTGATGATTATCTGAGAGTACATGAAATTGTTAAGATTAAGGTACTTGACAATTCCCTTTATACTGCGAAAGAGGCTTCTATTGAGATTGCTGAAAAAATAAATGCAGAAGTTGTTCAGGTTATCGGTTCTAAGGCAATTCTTTACAAGAAAAATGAAAAAGAGCCTGTAATCAAACTAAAATCAAAGTAATGAATATCGGATTTTTTGGCGGAACATTTAATCCTGTGCATAAAGGGCATACTAGTGCTTTGAAAAGAGTTATGGATCAGGTGAATTTCGATAAGGTGATAATCCTTCCTGCAAAAATACCGCCTCATAAAGTTGCTCACGACCTTGAAGCTGAGCAGGACAGGCTTAATATGTGCAGGATTGCCTTTGATAAA
The DNA here is from genome assembly GCA_051882035.1 of Hominimerdicola sp. Classification (GTDB taxonomy): domain Bacteria; phylum Bacillota; class Clostridia; order Oscillospirales; family Ruminococcaceae; genus Hominimerdicola. The sequence goes on along the minus strand of JBJERA010000285.1, from coordinate 2,352 downwards.
TTCAGCAATACTGAAATATCTGATTTTGAAATAAAAAACGAAGGAAAAAGCTATTCGGTAATTACGCTGAGGCATTTTCGCATGATTTATCCCGATGATAAGCTGTTTTTTATTATGGGCAGCGATATGCTTTTAAGCTTTGAAAAATGGTATTGTTATGAGGAGATTTTAAAACTTGCAAGCCTTGTATGCGTTTCAAGGGCTGACGAGGATACAGATAAGCTGCTGCCTTATGCAAAAAAACTTGAATCTGAGGGCGGAGAAATTATTATTGTTCCTGTTGAGCCTTTTGAAATTTCTTCCACAGAAATCAGGGAGCGTTTGAAAAAAAAGCTTGATTGCTCTTGCTATTTAGACAAAAATGTTGTACAATATATTGTGGATAAAAATTTGTATAACGAGGTTTTGTAAGTGATTGATAAAAAGACTATTGGAAGGTATAAAAGTTATTTGAAGGATAATCTTTCTAAGAAAAGATATACTCATTCGGTTAATGTTGCAAATTCTGCGATGGATTTAGCGAAAAAGTATGGTGAGGACGTTGATAAATGCTATATTGCAGGGCTTCTGCATGATATAGCAAAAGAACTACCTACGGAAGAACAGCTTAAACTTGTTGAATCATCAACTTTGAATGTCTGTGAAATTGAAAAAAAAGCTAATCCTCTTTTCCATGGAATTGCAGGAGCGGAGTTAGTACAGATGCTTTTTGATATTCATGATGCTGAAATTATTGACGCAATCAGATACCATACTGTTGCTTGTCCGAATATGAAAAAAATTAGCCAGATTGTATATCTTGCAGATTTGATTTCGGAGGACAGAGATTATAAGGACGTAAAAAAAATGCGTAAGTATGCTGACCAGAGTCTTGATATAGGAATGGCTGAGGCTTTGAAATTTTCAGTCAGGGATTCAGCTGAAAAAGGAAATGCAATTCCTGTCTCAACATTTTTGGCTTATAACGAATTTATTTTAAAACTCAAATAAAGGAGATTTTTATGGCTAGTATTAAAGAAAATGAAAAGCTTGGAATTATTATTAAAGCGTTGGATTCTAAAAAAGCTGAGGATATTCAACTTATAAGCATTGGTGATTTGACTATTGTGGCTGATTATTTTGTAATTGCAAACGGCACTTCAAATACTCACACCAAGTCCCTTGCGGAAGAAGTTGAATTTAAAATGTCACAGCAGGGAATAGAACCTTTGAGAACCGAGGGTTATCCTGGCGCTACTTGGATTGTGCTTGATTATGGTGACATTGTTGTTCATGTTTTCTATAAGGAAACAAGAGACCATTATAATCTTGAAAGATTATGGTCGGACGGAAAATTTCTTGATGTAAACGAATATATTGACTAACGCTGGATTTCGGAGGTTTTGACATGAGTAATTCTGAAAACGGACGTAAGTTTGTTATGATTATAAGCGGTTATATGGTAGTCAAGGCTGTTATTAATCTTATACTTGGATTTGGTCTTGGCAATATTATTACGCTGTTGGTTACTTTCGCACTATGTTATTTTATGTTCAAGGGTCAGCAGTATATGAACTATATAACTGCGGGAGTTCTGGCACTTGTAATGCTTTATCATTTAAAGGGTAACATTGAGGGCAGACATTTCTTCTATTTGTTGGAGGGAATAATTGATATAGCCGCTGCGGTTGTGCTTGTGATTAACAAGGATATTAAGGCTTATTTTAATGACTAATTTTATTTTAAAGGATTGATATAAATGAAAGATTATAATTTCGCTGCCATTGAAGAAAAATGGCAGAAGTATTGGGACGAACACAAAACCTTTGAGGCTAGTGAGGACCATTCTAAAAAGAAATTCTACGGATTGGTTGAGTTCCCATATCCATCAGGACATGGTATGCACGTTGGTCATATCAAGGCATATTCAGGTCTTGAAGTTATAAGCCGTAAAAGACGTTTGCAGGGCTACAATGTGCTGTTTCCTATCGGTTTTGACGCTTATGGTCTGCCGACTGAGAACACTGCTATCAAGACAGGAGTTCATCCAAGACAGGTGACGGATGAAAATATCAAGAAGTTTACAGGTCAGCTAAAAAAAGTCGGTTTTTCTTTTGATTGGTCAAGAGTAATTGATACAACCGAAGAGGGTTACTATAAGTGGACTCAGTGGATTTTCCTTAAAATGTTTGAAAACGGTCTTGTTTTCAGAGATAAGACTTTGGTAAACTATTGCCCAAGCTGTAAGGTTGTTCTTTCAAATGAGGACTCCCAGGGCGGTAAGTGCGACATTTGTCACAGCGATATTGTTCAGAAAACAAAGGAAGTTTGGTATCTGAGAATTACCGAGTATGCAGACAAGCTTCTTCAAGG
>JBJERA010000284.1:0-4412 GCA_051882035.1 Hominimerdicola sp. | reverse complement strand
AGCGATATAAACGAAACCGTCGTGTAATTCAACCGCAACGAACATTGAACCTTTGTCACGACCTGCATTGGCATACACCACAGAACCGCAAACTATATTAACAACGCCCTTACTCATTACACCTTGGTTAAAATAACCGCACCGTCAGGAGTAATAGCGATTGTATGCTCAAAATGAGCCGATGGCTTTCCGTCCTTCGTTCTTACAGTCCACTTATCAGGCATTGTATAAATAGCGTCAGTACCCATGTTGATCATAGGTTCAACCGCAATAACCATACCTGCAACAAGTCTGATACCATGACCAGGCTTGCCGAAGTTAGGCACCTCAGGGTCTTCGTGCAAATCCCTGCCCACGCCGTGACCGACGAACTGTTTTACAACAGAATAGCCTCTGTCCTCATTATACTTAGCGATAGCCGCACCAAGGTCACCAAGTCTTACACCCGGTTTTGCCATATCTATTGCAAGATAAAGGCTTTCCTCAGTTGACTTCATAAGAGCCTCCGCCTCAGGGGAAATCTTTCCTATGGCAAAGGTTTTTGCGGAATCTCCGTGATAACCGTCGATATAAGCACCTACGTCAACGGAAACAATGTCGCCCTCAACAAGCTTTCGGGGACCCGGAATACCGTGAATAACCTCGTCATTGACGGAAATACAGGCTGAGCCCGGAAATCCGCCATAGCCTAAAAAGCTTGGCTTTGCGCCATGAGAAGTTATATATTTATGGACGATTTTATCAAGCTCGTATGTTGTCATACCTGGTTTGATAGCTTCGCCCGCAGCGAGCAATGCTCCGGCAGTGATTTCTCCTGCCTTCTGCATTTTCGCAATTTCTTTGTTGGATTTAACACAAATCATCAAAAAACCTCTGAAAGTATCTTTCGATTAACCCTTGACAGCTGCAAGAGTAAGTTTAGAAGTATCTTCTACCTTTTCCTGACCCTCTACTGTAACAAGCTTACCCTGCTTAGCATAGTAATCTTTAAGAGGAGCAGTAGATTCGTGATAAGTTTTAAGTCTGCTGATTACTGTTGCAGGCTCATCGTCCTTACGGATAACAAGCTCTTTTCCGCAAACATCACATACATTTTCAACCTTTGACGGCTTGAAATCAACGTGATAAGTAGCACCGCAATCAAGGCAAACTCTTCTGCCGGACAATCTCTGCTGAATTTTCTCGTCATCAACATGAATCTCAACAACTTTATCGATCTTCACGCCCATTTCATCAAGAGCCTCAGCCTGAGGAACAGTTCTTGGAAATCCGTCAAGGATAAAACCGTTCTGAGCGTCGTCCTCTGCAATTCTGTCTTTAAGAATACCAATAACAATATCATCAGAAACAAGATCGCCTACGTCCATAGCAGCCTTAGCTTTCAAACCGTACTCAGTACCAGCCTTAACAGCGGCTCTGAGCATATTACCGGTAGAAATTGTAGGGATATTAAGCTCTTTGCAGATAACCTCTGCCTGAGTACCCTTTCCTGCACCCGGAGCGCCTAAAAGAATAATGTTCATAATAAAACTCCTTAAATGTCGTGTTTTACGTATTATTCAAGGAATCCTTTGTGATGACGCATCATCATCTGTGATTCCATAGTACGAACAGTTTCAAGAGCAACTGATACAACGATAAGAATTGAAGTACCGCCCATAGCAATGTTCATCTTTGTCAAAGCTGTAAAGATAATTGGGAAGAGAGCAATAATTCCGAGGAACACAGCTCCAACCAATGTAATCTTTCCAATGATCTTTTGCAGATAATCAGAAGTTGGCTTACCAGGTCTGATACCAGGAATACCGCCGTTATTCTGTCTGAGACCGTTAGCAATCTCAATAGGATTATACGTCATTGAAACATAGAAGTAGTTGAAAGCGATGATCAGAACAAAATACAGACAGCCATAGAATGGATGTGTATAGCTGAACCAATCAAGGAACTTGTCATAGAAGCTGCCGTCTTTTGGCTTAATGAACAATTCCAATGTTGAAGGAAGTGACATAAAAGACATAGCGAAGATGATAGGCATTACACCGCTCATACAAATCTTAACAGGAATAAATGTGCTCTGACCACCGTACTGCTTTCTTCCAACAACACGCTTTGCATACTGAATAGGTATTCTTCTTTCAGCATTATTCATGAAAATAATGAACATGATCATCAAAACAAATACTACAAGAATAACAGGAACAAGAATCATATTCTTAGTTTCGCCAGTCTTCATGTATTCAATCAACATGTAGACAGCTTCCGGACCTCTTGCAACGATACCTGCAAAGAGGAGCATTGAAATACCGTTTCCGATTCCCTTTTCATTGATCTGGTCACCGAGCCAGATAGTAAAGAACGCACCAGCTGTAAAGCAGAGAATAATAACAATTTCTGAGAATACTTTATCAAATCCCTCAGTATAAATTACTGCACCTGCCTTAGACACGGTGAGGTAGTATGCCCACGCTTGGAATACTGAAATAGCCAAAGCGGCATATTTAGTAATCTTATTGATCTTCTTTCTTCCCTCGGGACCTTCCTTAGAAAGTCGTTCGAGAGGTGGAAGTGCGTATGTGAGCAGCTGAATGATAATCTGCGCATTAATATACGGCGAAACAGACAACGACAGGAGAGTAGCTTTTTCAAAGTTACCTCCCGACAAAACGTTCAGATAGGAGAAAATTCCGCCTGAACTGGAACTTGCCTGAAACCATTCTCTGAGCACCGTAGAGTCAAGATATGGAACAGGAACCGCTCCGCCAATTCTGTAAATGATGATGATAAAAAATGTAAATAGTAACTTTTTTCTTAATTCCGGAACCTTCCAGGCATTACGAAATGTCTCTATCACAATTACATCACCTCAGCCTTCCCGCCTGCCTTTTCAATCTTTTCCTTAGCAGCTGCGGAGAACTTAGCAGCCTTTACAGTAAGGTTTTTGGTGAGCTCTCCGTTACCGAGAATCTTAACACCGTCAAGCTCCTTCTTTACAAGCCCTGAAGCTTTGAGAAGCTCTGTGTCAACAACTGTACCGTCAACAAATCTCTCCAAATCGGAAACATTTACTGTTGCGTACTCAGTTGCAAATATATTATTGAATCCACGCTTAGGAATTCTTCTTGCAAGAGCGGTCTGACCGCCTTCAAAACCAGGTCTTACTCCGCCGCCTGAACGTGCCTTCTGACCCTTGTGACCCTTACCTGCTGTCTTGCCGTTTCCTGAACCGTGACCTCTACCCTTACGCTTGCCCTCCTTAGTTGAGCCAGCAACAGGGGATAATTCGTGCAGTTTCATGTGCAATGCACCTCCTTGCTTAAGCTTCAGTTACTTTAATAAGGTGGGAGATAAGCTTTACCTTGCCCTGAGTTGCAGTATTGTCAGGCTGGCTTGTTGTATCTCCGATTTTTCTAAGACCAAGAGAATTTGCAGTAGCAATCTGCTTTGCGCTTCTTCCGCTCAAGCTCTTAATCAAAGTGATATTCAAGTTTGCCATACAGGTAATCCTCCTTAGCCCAAAATTTCCTTAATTGTCTTGCCTCTCTTAGCAGCAACTTCATCTGCTGACTTAACGCTTGCAAGACCGTTGATTGTAGCTCTTACTACATTTGCAGGGTTGTTAGAACGCAAAGACTTTGTTCTGATGTCCTTGATGCCGGCAATTTCTACTACCGCTCTGACAGGACCGCCTGCGATAACTCCGGTACCTGGTGCAGCTGGTTTCATAAGAACCTCGCCTGCGCCGAACTTACCGATAATTTCGTGTGGAATAGTTGTTCCTTTTAGTGAAATCTTGATGAGGTTCTTCTTAGCGTCCTCGATACCCTTGCGGATAGCGTCCGGAACTTCTCCTGATTTACCAAGACCAAAACCTACTGTGCCGTTTCCGTCGCCTACAACCACGAGAGCTGCAAACTTGAAAATACGACCGCCCTTAACAGTCTTTGATACTCTGTTAATAGCAACTACCTTTTCACTAAGTTCCAATGTTGAAGCATCTATTAAAGCCAAAAGTATACCCTCCTTTTTAGAACTTAAGTCCGCCTTCACGGGCTCCGTCTGCTAACTCCTGAATACGACCGTGATAAAGGTAACCGCCTCTGTCGAATACGACATTCTCGATGCCCTTAGCCTTAGCCGCCTGAGCAATCATTTCGCCAACCTTGCGTGCGCCTTCCTTGTTGCCGCCGTTTGCGTCAAAGTCCTTGGACATTGAAGATGCGCTGCAAAGTGTTACGCCGTTAAGGTCGTCAATAATCTGCGCATATATATGCTTAGAGGAGCGGAATACGTTGAGGCGAGGACACTCAGGTGTGCCGCTGACTTTGTTGCGGATTCTCTGATGTCTTTTTGCTCTTGCCTTAGCTCTGTCAAGCTTTTTAACCATAGTAATTCTCTCCTTTTATTACTTTTTA
>JBJERA010000283.1:11440-20761 GCA_051882035.1 Hominimerdicola sp. | reverse complement strand
CGCCTTGATTTTTTCAATCATTATATCCAAATCTTTTAATTCAGAAAGATTTCCACATTCTCCCCTGAGCTTTGCAGAACCTTTCAAACCCTTGATGTACCACGCCACGTTTTTCCGAGCCTCTTTCATTCCCTGCTTTTCACCCTTATATTTACAGAGCAATTCACAATGCTTTTTCATACAATCAATTTTTTCATCAAGTGAAACTTCGGGCAGAATTTCTCCCGTTTCAAGATAATGCTTAACATCTCTGAAAACCCAAGGTCTGCCGTAAGATCCTCTGCCAATCATCACAAGGTCGCAGCCGGTTTCTTTGTACATTTTTTCAGCGTCCTGACCGCAGGCAACGTCTCCATTTCCAATCACAGGAATTTTTACGGATTCTTTGACCTGTCTGATAATATCCCAGTTTGCTTTGCCCATATAAAACTGCATTCGTGTCCTGCCATGAACTGTAAGAGCAGAAATTCCCGTCTGTTCAATCATTTTTGCAAATTCGACTGCATTAATAGACTGTTCGTCCCAGCCGATACGCATTTTCACAGTTACAGGACAATCTGAGTTCTGAACAACCTCTTTTGCAATTTCAAAAGCAGTTTTAGGAAGTCTTAAAAGCGCCGAACCCGAACCGTTTCCTGCAATTTTCGGCACAGGACAACCCATATTTATATCGATTATATCAGGATTATATTTATTTAGCAGATATGCAGCTTTTCCCATAAAATAAGGTTCTTCTCCAAAAAGCTGTAAGGCATAGGGGCGTTCTTCCGACTCAATTTCACACAACCTCGCAGTTTTTTTATCCCCATAGCAAAGCCCCTTTGAAGAAATCATTTCCGAAACAAGATAGCTTGCACCGTATTCCTTGCACATAAGCCGATAAGATTTATCCGCAACGGAAGCCATTGGAGCAAGAGCCGCTGTTTTTTCGATTTTCACATTTCCAATATTTATATATTCCATTAAGGCATACCCTTTCTGCTTAAATCGCATACTATACGGAATAATTATATCATATAAGGCTGATTTTTTCAATCCCTAAATATGAGAACCTGTCCACATAGGCATATACGCACGTCTTTTCGGCAAATCCTATGTGGACAGGTTCTGAAACTAATGTGGCTAAACAGAGTACATCAATATAGAATTCTGTCTTGACTTTATAAAGAAAAGTGATATAATATTGTATATATGTGTAATTATAAAGATATACTAAATTATGGAACAAATGAATTTGACAGAAAGGACGTTCAGCATGAAAAAGCTTTTGTTTGTCTTTAATCCGCTTGCGGGTAAAGGGCTTATTAAGTCGCATTTGTGCAATATTATCGACATTTTTACTAAGGGCGGGTATGAAGTGACTTGCTATCCTACCCAAGCTCCTCTTGACGGTTATCAGAAAATTCTTGAAACGGGCAGATCCTATGATTTAATCTGTACCAGCGGTGGTGACGGAACTCTTTCGGAGGCTGTAAAGGCTCTTATTACTTTTGAAAATAAAATACCATTAGGTTATATTCCTGCCGGCTCGACCAACGATTTTGCCCAATCTCTTGGCATTGCGAAAAAAATGGAGGAAGCGGCTCAGGATATTATTGACGGAGTTTTTTTTGATTGCGATATTGGTAAATTCAATGATAATTTTTATGTCTATGTGGCAGGCTTTGGTGCATTTACAGATGTTTCTTACGAAACACCTCAGACTTCAAAGAATATTTTCGGTCATGCGGCTTACATAGCTGAGGCTTTGAAAAGAATACCGAAAATTCAAGGCTATCAAATGAAAATCGAGCATGACGGAGAGGTTATTGAGGGTAATTTTATTTTAGGGCTTATTTCTAACTCTCTTTCCATTGCGGGAATGAAAAAGCTTGTTGCAAAAGGAGTTTGCTTTGATGACGGGCTTTTTGAGGTAATTTTAGTCAAAACTCCGACCAATGTTATGGAATTGCAAAGGCTTATTACTGACGCTACTTTCAACAGGCTTGAAAGTCAGTATTTTATTTCTTTTAAGACTTCTCACTTGAAAATTACAAGCGAAGATGAGATTGCTTGGACTCTTGACGGAGAGGCGGGAGGTGCTCACAAGGTTGTTGAGATTGACAATATTAAGCAGGGCTTACGATTTAAAATCAAGCCAAGCGAGTTTACGGAGGAGCAGGAGGCTGTGAATACTTCTGCGCTGATTGAAATGCAGTCCTATGAATATTTTAACACGGAAAACGGTTATCCTATTGTTTATGAGGACCAGAGTCATATTGAGGATTAATTTATATTATAATAACTGCGGACATGATTATTTTTTATTGTGTCCGCTTTTTTTGCCGATTTTTAATTTGACTTTTATAATAAAAAATATAATGAAAATATGTGCAATCATACAAATATTAATTTACGGCTTGCGATATTATCAGATTTATGATATACTTAATATATCTTATTAAATTTATAAATTTAACCTGAAAGGACGTTTTTATAATGCAGAAAAAAGATAGTTCGTCATCTGTATCAAGGACGAAAAAAACTGTATCGGCTGCTGTTGCGATTACTGTCATAGCCGCTGTTTCATTGGTTTCTGTTTCGGGAATGTTTAACAAAACTGAAAAGGAAAATATTAAGAATAAGGCTGCTGAACAGTCTGTCAGCTCTGCTTCATCGGCTGATATTGCGTCTAGGCTTGCACGTTCAGAGAACGCTGAACAGGGCGACGACTGGCTGCATACTGACGGAAGTAAAATTCTCGATAAAGACGGCAAAGAAGTTTGGCTGACAGGTGTAAACTGGTTTGGTTATAATACGGGAACCAACGTTTTTGACGGCGTTTGGAGCGTTAATATGGCTAACGCTGTTAAAGGAATTGCCGACAGAGGCTTTAATCTTATTCGTGTTCCTATTTCCGCAGAACTTATTAATCAGTGGGCAAGCGGTGAATATCCTACTGCAAATTATAATGCGTATATGAATCCGGAATTGGAAGGTATGAACAGCCTTGAAATTTTTGATTACTTCCTGAAAGTTGCAGAGGAAAGCGGTATTAAAGTAATGCCTGATATTCACAGCGCAGAAACAAATGCAATGGGACATAATGTTAACCTTTGGTATACTGAAAACGTTACTATTCAGGAATATTATGATTCTCTTGAATGGATGGCTGCAAGATATAAGGATAATGATACGATTATAGCTTTCGACCTTAAAAACGAGCCTCACGGAAAGGCTGCTGAGGGCGATAACAAGGCTATCTGGAATGACAGTACTAATGATAACAACTGGAAATATGTTGCAGAGCAGGCTGCTGCAATAGTTCTTGAACAGAATCCTAATGTTCTCATTATGGTTGAGGGTACAGAGATTTATCCTAAGGATATTATTGCAAACGGTGATTATGCTTCCTCAAATTCGGCTGATTACTATTCCAACTGGTGGGGCGGAAATCTGAGAGGCGTTGCAGATTATCCGGTAGATTTGGGCGAGTATCAGGACAAGCTGGTTTATTCTCCTCACGATTACGGTCCGGCAGTATTTGCTCAGGATTGGTTCAATAAGGATTATACTTATGATACTCTTATGGAGGACTGCTGGTATGACAACTGGTTCTATATTCAGGATCAGGATATTGCTCCGCTGTTGATTGGCGAGTGGGGCGGCTACATGACCGAGCCTAACCTTACATGGATGACTTACATAAGAGAGCTTATTGTTAAAAACCATGTAAATCATACATTCTGGTGCTACAATGCAAACTCCGGAGATACAGGCGGACTTGTAGGATATGACTTCCTTACATGGGACGAGGAAAAGTATGCTTTTGTAAAAGAGGCACTTTGGCAGGAAAACGGCAAGTTTGTCGGACTTGACCACGAAATTCCTCTTGGTGAAAACGGAATTACTCTTACTCAGTCAAAAGGACTTTAATTTGATTTTTTTTAACAATGGGCTGTTGCAAGTTACTGTTAATTTGCAACAGCCCATTGTGTTTTATGTTTAGCTTTATACATTGGCAGAATATGTGTAATTTTCGGGTTGCTTTTTATATTTTAGTATGGTATAATATTCTTATTCATGACCAAAAATTTCAGGAAAAAGAGGATTTTTTAAATGTTTACCAAAACTAATTATCTTAAAAGCCCTGCTAAAAAATCAAAGGAGAAATATCTTTTGCTTTTTGCGGTTGCGTTCTTAGGAATGATGGTTTCTTTTATTCCATCGCTTATCGCAAATAATGGTATTTTTCTCTATTACGGAGATTTCAACTCTCAGCAGGTAATGTTCTATCAGCATGCTCATGATATGATTCGTGAGGGCAATATGGGCTGGGACTGGGGAACGGATTTGGGTTCCAGCTTTGTGACTTCCTATTCATTCTATCTGCTTGGCTCGCCTTTCTTCTGGCTGACGGTGCTGTTCCCGTCGGGAGCTGTGCCTTATCTTCTGCCGTGGCTGTTGGCTTTGAAAACTGCGGTTGCCGCTGTAACGGCATATGCTTACATGAGGTATTTTGTAAAAAATAAGGACGCTTGCTTTATCGGCGGACTTTTGTATGCATTTTCGGGCTTTCAGACCTATAACGTGTTCTTTAACCACTTCCACGACGCAACAGCGTTTTTCCCTCTGCTTTTGCTGGGATTTGAAATGCTTGTTCGTGAAAATAAAAGAGGGCCGTTTGCCATTGCTTGTGCTTTGTGTGCCTGCGTAAGCTATTTCTTCTTCATTTCCGAGTGTGTGTTCCTTGTAATTTACTTCTTTATCCGCAGCAGCGATAAGGATTTTGATATTGATATGAAAAAATTCGGTCTGCTTATTCTTGAAGCTGTACTGGGCGTGATGATTTCCGCAGCAATCTTCCTGCCGTCGGTGCTTTCTATCTTGAATAACTACCGAGTAAGCGAGCGTTTGTACGGTCTTGACCTTTTATTCTATAATGATAAGTTTAGAATAGCAAGAATTTTCCAAGCTTTCTTTATGCTTTCGGATATGCCTGCGAGAGTTAATCTTCTTAACTCGGACAGTGCAAGATGGGCGTCTTTGGCAGGTTATCTGCCGTTGTTCTCAATGACAGGCGTAATTGCTTTTATGAGAACAAGGAAAAAACACTGGCTGTCAAGAGCTGTTGTAGTTTTCATGATAATGGCTTGTGTTCCGATTCTCAACTCTGCTTTTGTAATGTTCAATGCGTCCTATTATGCAAGATGGTTCTATATGCCGATTCTTCTTATGTGTCTTATGACTGCGCAGGTTCTAAGCGAAAACAAGGAAGATTTGAAAAAAGGATATGTTCCATGTACAGTTGTTTCCCTGCTGTTCTTGGGAATCGGTCTGCTGCCTACCTATGAAAACGGCAGAGTATTCTACGGCAAGATTGCGGAATACATTGAGCTTTATTATGTTCAGCTTATTGTAACCTTGCTGATGATAATAATGCTTGGTATTCTTATTTATGTGGTTGCAAAGAAAAAAGTCAAGTTCATGAAAGTTGCAAGCGTTATGACTGTATTTGCGGTTGTAATCTGCATGACTTCTTCTGTTATTTACGGAGTTACCCAGGGGACAAATAATGGCGACTATATCGAAAGGGCAATTAACGGCTCAGAAAATATCGATATGGAAAAGCTTGAAAGCCAGAGTTCTTATGTAAATCCCGACAATAACTTTTATAGAATTGATACATCTGAAAATGTTGACAACTGGTGTATGTTCTGGGGTCTTTTCTCAATGAGATGTTTTCACAGCGTAGTTTCCACTTCGATTATGGAATTTTATTCGGAAATAGGTCAAACAAGAGATGTTGCGTCAAGAATGGAAACAAATCTTTATCCTTTAAGAGGACTTTTCTCGGTAAAATATTATTTTGATGAAATCCCGTCGGAGCAGAGGGACAGAAAAGAGCCTCTTGAAACTCCTGAAACAATTACCTCTCTTGGAGGCTTTAAGTATGTGGATACCCAGAACGGATTTAATATTTACGAAAATGAATATTATATTCCAATGGGCTTTACCTATGACTATTACCTGACAGATTATCAGGTTGATAACGTTCCTGAAATTGAAAAAACTCATTTGCTTATGAAAGGCGTAGTCCTTAATGATGAGCAGATTAATAGGTATTCAAGTGTTCTTGATAAATATTCAGGTGGAAATTTCGATTATACAGAAATGGATTATGCCGAAACTTGCAAGGAAAAGAGAGAAAACAGCTGTTCATCATTCAGCTACACAACAGACGGTTTTGACGCTGAAATCACTCTTGACCAGCCTAAACTGGTATTTTTTAGCGTTCCTTATGACAAAGGCTGGTCTGCTGAAATAAATGGACAGAAAGTGGACGTTGAAAAAGTATCCTATGGATTTATGGCTGTTCTTTGTCAGACTGGCAAGAACCAAATCAAATTCACATACGAAACTGACGGATTGTTCTATGGAAAGCTTTTGACGGGAGCAGGAACTGTTCTGTTTGTTATTTATATTACGGTATGGCATTTCAACAAAAAGAAAAAAATTGTTGAAAAAAATGTACCTGAAAATAATAACGACAATGACGAAGACGACAATACCGAAAAGGCTGACGCTGTTTCTGAAACTGATGAACGTGAAGAAACTTTGCAAAATCCTCCTGAACAAGATGAAAAGCAGGAATAAACTATTGAAAGGTCTGAAATAAAATGTATCTTAAAGAAACGAAAATTTCAAGTACGGAAATTTATGACGGAAAGGTTGTAAAGCTTTCCTGCGATGATGTAGAGCTTGAAAACGGAATGAAAACCAAAAGAGAGGTAATTCATCACCCGGGCGGAGTATGCGTTGTGGCTTTGGACGAGGAAGAAAACGTATTTTTGGTAAAGCAGTTCAGATATCCTTTTTCTGAGGCACTTACCGAAGTTCCTGCGGGAAAGCTTGAATTTGGCGAAAACCACAAAGAATGCGGAATGAGAGAGCTTAAAGAGGAAATCGGAGCAACGGCTGAAAAGTTTGAATACTTGGGTTGTATATACCCTACCGTTGCATATGATACGGAAATTATTCATATGTATCTTGCTGAGGGACTTTCCTTCGGCGAGCAGAATTTAGATGACGGAGAATTTCTTGATGTAATTAAAATTCCGCTGAAAAAAGCCTTTCAAATGGTCATGAATAACGAGCTTCCTGACTCAAAAACTCAATCGGCTATTATGAGAGCATATATCTTAAAGAATGGGCTTGACAAATAAATTTCGGCATAATATGAGAACGGGCGAACGATTCAATTTGTTCGCCCGTTTTGTTATATAAACTGTATTTCTGAGAAAACTTATACATAATATCGTTTATATATGAAAAACTAATTCCAAATTTCGAAAAATATTTAAATTATGCAGAAAAGGGGTGTTTTGAAGTGTATAAAAGTTTACTTTTTGTTGTAAATTTAGATAAAATTCGAAAACGTTTTTCTGCTTTTTTTGTATATGAATGTCATTTTCTGCGCTGTGGCTTTGTTAATTTTGCATATTGCAAAATCAAAGCAAAGTATGTATAATTACTTTACTAAAAATATTGGGCGATTCAAAATAAAATTAAAACAAAGAAAATTTCTTAACAAATTAACTTTAAGGAGATGTAGAATTATGAAAGCAAAAATCAGAGTGGCAGCAGGCGTAACAGCCGTTGCCATAGCAGCAGGTTCAACAGCCGTTATGGTAGGTGCAAGTAATCAGAAGTATGAAAATGACTATACTATTGAAAATGTACTTTCAGATTATATGTACTTTACAAGCGGAAATTTGAATGCTCCGACGCATATTGTAGGAGCTGTTGCCGTAGGCGGTTCAGCAACCCTTAATTCATGGGGCGATGCTCAGATTTCACCTACTTATATCGCTAATATCGTTAGTTATTCCGGATTTGCTTCAAGCCCATGGGTAGGCGATTTATGGGATAATAATGTCTATTATGATACAATCAACGGTGAAATTCCCGAGGACGAGGCTTCTTTGCCAAGCGGATTTAAGCGTAACGCAGATTATATTGATTTTGCAACAGCTATGACACAGATTCAGAAGCAGTCTGATGCTATTGCTCAAAGCGCAACCAAAATTGAAACTGTTACTGTAAAGGATTTAGGCTGGTTACAGCTTAATTATATCACTATTGACGTAGCTCAGTATGATACAAACAGCTTTGAGATTCCTTATGAAATTTATGCTCAGGCTGACGTTATTAATTTCATTGACAGCACTAATTCTGATTTTGGTGCAGAAGATTTTGCTAAGGACGGTTACAGAATTTCAATTACCGGAGTTAACGGTAATCCTATTATTATTAATTATCAGGGCGGAAGTGTTACCAGCTCAACAGATGCAGCAACAGCTTATATTAAGATAAATGATTCTGATATTAATTTTAAAAACAATACAGGCAGTGAACAGGGCGGTCAGCTTAATATGACAGGCACTCAGTCAATGTTGAATTTCCCTGATGCAACAGGTGATATTATTGTTCATTATACTCAGGGTCATGTAGTTGCGCCTAATGCCAATGTATCTGCGGGCTATGGTACTGTTGAGGGCGGAATAATTGCCAAGAACATTTCTACGCCAAATGAAGGTCACTTCTATCCTTATTATCCTAACGGAACAAGAAATACATACGAGGAAGGCGGTGTAGACGCACCTGCGGAAACAACTACAACCACCACAACAACAACTACTACAACTGAGCCTACTACGACAACAACAACGACTGAACCGACTACTACTACAACCACAACCCAGCCAACAACAACGACTACTACAACCCAGCCGACAACTACCACTACAACGACAAGACCAACAACTACGACAACTACAACGGAGGCTACTACAACAAGGGCAACAGTTCCGGTAACATCAGCAGGTCCAACAACAACGACTACTACAACCCAGCCGACAACTACCACTACAACGACAAGACCAACAACTATAACAACTACAACCGAGGCTACCACAACAAGGGCAACAGCTCCTGTAACGTCAGCAGGTCCAACAACAACGACAACAACAACCCAGCCGACAACCACCACTACAACGACAAGACCAACAACTATAACAACTACAACGGAGGCTACCACAACAATAGCAACAACTCCTGTAACATCAGCAGGTCCAACAACAACAACTACTACAACACAGCCGACAACCACGACAACAACGACTAACCCAACAACTACGACAACTACAACCGAGGCTACCACAACAATAGCAACAACTCCGGTAACATCGGCAGGTCCAACAACAACGACTACAACCACACAGCCTACAACCACGACAACAACGACTAACCCAACAACTACGACAACTACAACCGAGGCTA
>JBJERA010000283.1:0-11340 GCA_051882035.1 Hominimerdicola sp. | reverse complement strand
CAACAATAGCAACAACTCCGGTAACATCGGCAGGTCCAACAACAACGACTACAACAACACAGCCGACAACCACCACTACAACGACTAATCCAACAACTACGACAACTACAACGGAGGCTACCACAACAAGGGCAACAACTCCGGTAACATCGGCAGGTCCAACAACAACGACTACAACCACACAGCCTACAACCACCACTACAAACACGACAACCGAGTCAACAAGTATAATGACTACAACGGCTGATTCAGAGGAAACTACTACTACTGCTGCTAGCACGACAGCAGATGCAGGCAATGCTGAAAATACAACTACTACAACTACTGTTTCAAGTGAAGAAAGTGCAGTGACGACTACCACTGAAAATGTAGCTGAATCAACGACTACAACGACAGTTTCTAATGTTAATAACGATAATGATGGAAGAACACCGGCGAATACAACAGCGAACGTAAATGTTGGAAACAGCGATAATAACAGAACAACTGCATCAGAGAATAATAATGCAACTGAGTCAAAGGCTCCAGGCACAGGCGCAAAGTATACTTCTATTGCAGTTACGTCCCTATTGACTGCTGCCGCTGTTATTGCTCTTGGCAAAAAGAAGTTTGGTGATAAAGACTAATTTGTGATTTTTTTTAAAACGCTCCGACATTTCGGAGCGTTTTGCTTATATTTTTTTGAGTTTAGGTTTGTCGGGTTGCTTTTCGGGTATTTTTAGTGTATAATAGTTATAGTAAATGTGGAAACGGAGGCGGTGCAATGAGTTTTGAGCTTGTTCAAGGCGTAAGCGCAGATAATTTAGAGGGTATTCATTCGGCATACCAATCGGACGAAAACGGAATTTCCGCAATTCTCAGCGGCGAGCTTATCAGCCCTGTTGTTGCAGGAGTTGTCGAGCATATGAAAGAACCTGTATTTTTCTTTATGGAAATTCCATGCTCTGAGGACGAGGAAAAAAAGCTTAGAAAAAGAAAATCCGATCCGTTTCATTATAATGTATATTACCTTGACGGCTGTACAATTTCTGTGGCAAAGGCGATAATGAAGCGTTACGGCAGTCTGCTTGTTAATGACGGACTTTGTAGTTTCGGCTTTGGTTCTCATGAAAACGGCGAGGAAATTTACTGTATGAAATATCAGGAACTGAGAGTTTTCGGCAAAGCAAAAACATATGAAGATGTTTTTAAAAGACTTAATATTCCAAAAAAGGAAAATTACAAATCAATGTGGGATAATTTTTCCGACGAAACGCCGGGCAGCTGTTCAGCGGTTGAAATAAACGGCGAGTCGGTTTATGACATTATAGGAAATCTGAAAGCCGAGGGTATGTATTTTGCAGAAACCCGAGCTGAGGAATAATATCAAACGGAGGAATTTTTTTATGAATATCTGGCATGACATTTCGCCTAAGGCAATTTCTTGCAGCAAATTTACTGCTGTAATCGAAATTCCCAAAGGCTCAAAGGTTAAATATGAGCTTGACAAGGCTACGGGATTGTTGAGAATGGACAGAATTTTGTACACCTCAACTCATTACCCTGCAAATTATGGATTTATTCCAAGAACTTATGCGGAGGACGGCGACCCGTTGGACGTTTTGGTGCTTTGTTCTGAAACTCTTGAACCATTGTCGCTGGTTGAATGTTACCCTATCGGGGTGATTTCAATGCTTGACAACGGCGCTGCTGATGAAAAGATTATATGTA
Source organism: Hominimerdicola sp. (assembly GCA_051882035.1). GTDB lineage: Bacteria > Bacillota > Clostridia > Oscillospirales > Ruminococcaceae > Hominimerdicola. The sequence goes on along the minus strand of JBJERA010000283.1, from coordinate 9,630 downwards.
TTCCTTTGAACGACCCGACTTATAATGTTTACAAGGATATTTCAGATTTGCCGGAGCATATTTTTGATGAAATGAAACATTTTTTCTCGGTTTATAAAGCGCTTGAACATAAGGACACTGTTATAGACGACGTTCAGAACGCTGAAAAAGCAATACATATTGTGCAGGAATGTATTGACAGATATATTGATTGCTACTGCAAATAAACTGTACAAATAGATGGATAGTTTGCAGATTTTGTCTTTTGAGAGACTGTTACAGTATTGAAAAAGAGCATTTGTGCAAATTCACAATAAAGATTTATATAAAATGTTTAAAAGGCGGTTTTCATAAGGAATCCGCCTTGTTTTTTATGCCGTTAAAAAAATGTTCAGATTTTCGATTTTATAAGATGATTGTAATAATTATAATATTTTATTAAATATAATTGTAACTATTTTTACTTTTTCCTACAAATAAACTACTTGTCTTGCTGTTTAATTTTATGGCAAGTGATTTCAACAAAAAATTGTGCATTTTTCCGAAAATCGCTATTGACGTATACTATATGTTGTGTTACAATTATATTTATAATAAGAAAAACTGTTTAATATAACGAAATTATCTAGATGTTTTACATTTCGTAAAAATTTGTGATATTTTAAAATTATGATAAGTTTCATGAGATTTGGTAGATTTTATAGTATAAAAACCAATTTCCTTGTTAATAAAAAATTTACATATTACATTTTGGTTACAAATGCGTTTGTAAAAGTTACGAAAAACCTTAAAAAACCATGCTCCATGCAGTAAGTGTCCAATAAAAATCCCTTGACTTTTTCGACTTTGGGAAAAATTACAGTTGCAATTTTTTATAAGATGGTGTATAATTATTGTACGGTGGTTAAAAGTGCGAAAAAGTGGTGAAATGAGCCATTGACGTGCAATTACTTCCCGAAAACCGCTTGGGAGGTGGACGAGTTGCTGAACAGTTATCTTATGGGTACATATAACCAGACCATGGACGCTAAGGGCAGAATGAGTTTTCCTGCCAAATTGCGAGAAATTATCGGCGATAAGTTCATCGTTACAAAGGGAATTGACGGTTGTCTGTTCGTTTACGACCTTGAAACTTTTGAGGAAAAAGCTGCGAAAATCCGTTCGCTGCCTATGGCGAAGGCAAGGGCTTTACAAAGAAGCTTTATGGCATGGGCAAGCGTTGTCGAGGCGGACAAGCAGGGAAGAATTCTTATTCCTCAGGCTCTCAGAGAGATTGCAGGATTGGATAAGGAGATAACCGTTGCCGGAGTTTCCGACAGATGTGAAATTTGGGACAAGAAACGCTGGGAGGATTATAACGGCGGAGTTGATGACGACGAGCTTATGGAAACATTGGAGGATACTGATTTTTAATGGAATTTAACCACGTTTCTGTTCTTCTTGACGAATGTATAGATGGTCTGAATATCAGACCTGATGGAATATATTGCGATGGAACTGCCGGTGGTGCCGGTCATTCAAAAGAAATTGCCAAAAGGCTTGACGCTGGTTTGGGTGGAAGGCTTGTTTCGATCGACCGTGACCCTGAGGCGGTAGCGGTTGCAACTGAAAGATTAAAGGGCTTGCCTGCACAGGTGATTCAGGGAAATTATTCTGAGGTTGACGAAATTCTTGAAAGACTTGAAATCAGCGGTCTTGACGGAATGCTGCTTGATTTGGGTGTTTCCTCTTATCAGCTTGACAATGGTGACAGAGGTTTTTCTTATCATACTGATGCTCCTCTTGATATGCGAATGAGCGGTGAAGGAATTTCCGCAAGAGATGTTGTTAATGGGTATGATTATCAAGCACTTGCCAAGATTATTTTTGAGTACGGCGAAGAAAAGTTTGCCAGAAGTATTGCTCAGAAAATCGTTAAGGCGAGAGATGAAAAGCCCATTGAAACCACCCTTGAACTTGCGGAGATTATAAAAAGCGGTGTTCCCCAAAAGGTAAGACGTGATAAAAATCCTTGCAAAAAGACATTTCAGGCAATCAGAATTGAGGTAAACAGTGAGCTTGAACATTTAAGCGTGGCTTTGGACAAGGCTTTTGACGCTTTGAATGTGGGTGGAAGACTTTGTATAATCAGCTTTCATTCGTTAGAGGACAGGCTTGTTAAACAGAGATTTCAGAGCTTTTGCAAAGGCTGTATCTGCCCTCCTGATTTTCCCCAGTGTATTTGTGGTCAGACTCCGAGAGGCAGGCTGGTTAACAGAAAGCCTATTGAGGCTAGCGGGCAGGAGCTTGCAGTAAATAAGAGAAGTCACAGCGCAAAGCTGAGAATTATAGAAAAAATAAGATAGATAAAGGCATTGCCTTGATAAATTGTGTAAAAATTGACGGTTTCAGAAATCGAGGTGTTTAGTATGGCGAAAATGAATAATCTGGCATTGGATTACAGCGTATACGATCAGGCGGAGGCGAGTGAGAAAAGAGTAATTAAACATAAATCAAACACATCAAGCAGAGCAAACAAAATGATGAACGTGAAATTCGTTTTGGGACTGGCTTTGGTTATGTCCTTGCTTTGTGCTATGATATTCGGCAAGGTTGAAATTTCAAGCTTGTGTGCAGAGCAGACAACGCTTAATCAGCAGTTGGAACAGCTTCAAAGCGAAAATGTAAGCTTGCAGTCGGAACTGGCACAGAAAACCAGCATGACAAAGGTGGAAGAATATGCCGAGGGGCAGTTGGGCTTGCAGAAGCTTGATAAATCTCAGATCGAATATGTAGAAGTTGAAAACAAGCCTTCTGCAACCGTTATAGAGGCTGATGAACAGAATGTTTTTGTAAAAATCAAAAATTGGTTCAGCTCGGTTCTGGAATATATCGGGGCTTGATGAATAGAATCTATTAAGGGGAAAGTTAGGGACAATGAGTTGTGTCTAGCTTTCTTGTTATATTATTTTATAGAAAAATCACAGAAAAAGGCAATGACTGCGGGTTGTTGTCTTCGGTATCTGGAAGGAGAAAACTATGACTGATAAGCCAAGTACCAGAATGATAGTAAGGCTTAATGTGTGGCTTTGTATACCAGTGGCGATTATTCTTATATATACCATATCACAGATTTACAAGGTCGCTATAACAGAGGGCGAAAAGTGGAAGTCTATCGCCAATTCTCAGCAGTTGAAGAGTACCGTTGTAAGTGCGTCAAGAGGAACGATTTACGATTCAAATGGAACAGTGCTTTCTCAGAGTGCTACCGTTTATACGGTTTATGCAGATCCTCTTATGCTTTCAAAGTATATTCAGTATAAAGATGATTATATAGAAGAGCTGAAAGGAGCTATTGCGGAAGAAAGCGACTCGGCTAAAATTTCGGAGTATCAGACTAAGCTTGAAAATGCTAAAACAAGCGATGAAACGCTTAATGAGTTGATTGGATTTTTGGCAGAAAAGCTTGACCTGGAGTCTGAAAATGTAAGAAAAAAGCTTACCGATTCTTCATCGCAGTATGTAGTGCTGAAAAAAGAGGTTGAGAAAACTCTTTCGGAGGAAATTGAAAATAAGCTTACAGAACTTAGCCTGGACGGCGTAAGATGTGACCCGACCACAAAGCGGGTTTATCCGCAGAATTCTTTGGCGGCAAACGTGCTTGGACATACCAACTACGAAGGTGACGGAATTTACGGACTTGAATCTTATTATGACGAGTATCTTTCAGGCGTTGACGGAAGAACAGTTACTGCCACGGCTCGTGACGGTACAGAAATTCCTTACAGATATAAGCAAAGCTATGACGCTCAGGACGGAGACGACCTTTATCTTAACATAGACGCAAATATTCAGTATATGCTTGAAAAGGCATTGGACGAGGCAGTGGAGGAACATAAGCCGACGGACAGAGCCTGCGGAATTATTATGAATCCTAAAACAGGTCAGGTTTATGCAATGGCTACTTCTTACAGCTACGACCCGAATAATTATGGTAAAATTACCAATCAGGAGATTGCACAACAGCTTGCGGGAATGGATTCTGATTCCGAGGAATATAAAAATTTACAGTTGCAGGAATGGTCTACTCAATGGAAAAACAAGGCTATTTCGGAAATCTATAATCCCGGTTCGGTATTCAAGATAATTACAGGAGCCTCTGCGCTTGAAGAAAAGGCTATTACATTAGACGAAACTTTCAGCTGTAATACACGTATTCAGGTTGAGGATACAACATTCAGCTGTTGGTCTACTCACGACCATGGTTCACAGAATCTTGCTACGGCAATGATTAACTCATGTAACCCAGCATTCGTGCAGATAGGATTGAAGCTTGGTGCGGAAAATTTCTGCAAATATATGGACGCTTTCGGATTTACCGAGATTACAGGTATCGACCTGCCTGGCGAATCAAATTCCATTACAATGCCTTTGAGCAGAATGGGACTTGTTGAACTTGGTTCGTCCTCCTTTGGTCAGACTAATAAGGTTACGCCTATTCAGATGATTACCGCTGTTTCGTCTGCGGTAAACGGCGGATATCTTGTAACTCCGCAGATTGTTGATAAAATTACCGATTCAAACGGAAACGTTGTTGAAGATTACGAAACAGTTATAAAAAGACAGGTCATTTCAGAGGAAACCTCCGCTGAAATGAGGGAAATTCTGAAAGGCGTTGTTGAGGGACAGCCCGGTTCAAACTGTTATATTCAGGGTTACAGCATCGGAGGAAAGTCAGGTACTTCCCAGAAAATCGACGAGGATATTACAGGACAGACTTATGTTTCATCATATTGTGCTTTTGCACCTGCCGAAGACCCTGAGATTATTATGCTGGTAATGGTTGACCACCCGACAGGCGAGAAATTTTACGGAAGTCAGGTTGCAGCTCCTATATGCGTTAACGTGCTTTCGGACGTTCTGCCTTACATGGGATTTTTCCCTGAATATACGGAAGAACAGCTTGAATCCTTGCAGGTTAATGTTCCAAGCGTTCAATATTATACTGTTACGGACGCAGTTTCAACTCTTGAAGATTTGGGTCTTACAGTCAAAATCAAAGGCGACGGCGATACTGTTGTAAAACAGGTTCCGTCTGGCGTTAAGGTTGAAAACGGAGGCTCAGTAGTAATTTATACTGACGAATCCTATCAGGAGGAAACAGTCACCGTTCCGTCATTGCAGGGACTTACAAGAGAGAAGGCTAAGGAAACACTTGAATCTTTCGGACTTAATCTGACAGCAGACGGTGCAGCGGTTGAGGAAGAAGGAGCAGTGGCGCAGGACGACCAGAGCTATGCGCCGGGACAAAGCGTTCCTATGGGAACGGCGGTATCTGTAACCTTTGATACAGGTACAGTTGGCTCACAATAATAAAGAGGATTGATAAATATGAGGTTATATGAACTAATAAAAGATATTGCAGAAACAAAACTTCCCGATATGGAAATTACTGATGTTATAAGCGACACCCGAAAGGCTGTGGTTAAGGGAGCTATGTTTGTCTGTATAAAGGGAGCAACCTTTGACGGTCACGATTGTGCAAAAGAAATGCTTGAAAAAGGCTGTTCCGTAGTAGTTTGCGAAAGAGATTTAGGTCTTGAAGATCAGATTGTTGTGAAGGACACAAGGGGAACTTTGCCTCAGCTTTGTTCTGCATGGTTCGGACACCCTGAAAAAGAGCTTACTCTTATCGGCGTAACGGGAACAAACGGAAAGACTACTATCACTACTGTTATTAAGAAGGTTTTAACTTCTTTCGGCTGTAAGGTTGGGCTTATTGGTACTTGTCAGAACGAAATAGGTGATAAGATTTATCCTACTGCAAGAACTACTCCCGAGCCTTATGATTTGTATGAGCTTTTCAGGAAAATGGCAGACGAAAAGTGTGATTATGCTGTAATGGAAGTTTCCTCTCAGGGACTTGAACAGAAAAGAGTTGCAGGCTGCAGATATAAGGTTGGTATTTTTACAAATCTTACTCAGGACCACTTAGATGTTCACGGAACAATGGAAAACTATTATCAGGCTAAAAAGCTTTTGTTTGGTATTTCAGATAATGCTATAATCAATATTGATGATGAGTATGGCAGAAGATATTTAAAAGAGATTGATACGCCTGCAAAAACTTATTCCGTATGCGGTCAGGCTGATTTTATGGCAGAAGATATTTTGCTTTCGGCAAGCGGAGTAAAATATGTGTTCTCCGACGGAGAATCAAAGCATAATGTAAGCTTTGCAATGCCGGGACTTTTCAATGTTTCCAATACTCTTGCGGTAATGGCTTGCTGCGAAACTTTGGGATTTAACGTTGAAAAGACAATCAAAGCTCTTCATACGATCGAGGGTGTGCGAGGCAGAGCGGAAATCGTGCCTACGGGCAGAGATTTTACGGTGATATGCGATTATGCTCATACGCCAGACGCACTTGTTAATGTGCTTTCGGCTATAAAGAACAGCTCAACGGGCAAGGTTAAGTGTCTGTTCGGCTGCGGAGGAAACCGTGACGCTTCAAAGAGAAGTCTTATGGCGGCAGCGGCGGCTGATAATGCAGATTTTCTGATTGTAACTTCGGATAATCCGAGAAACGAGGATCCGCAGGATATTATTAATGACGTGCTGAAAGGTCTGGAAGGCAAAAATACTCCGTATGTTACTATTGTTGACAGACGTGAGGCTATTCATTGGGCAGTACATAATGCCGAAAAAGATGATATAATCGTGCTTGCAGGAAAGGGGCATGAGGATTATCAGATTCTTGCAGGCGGAGTAAAAATACACTTTGATGAAAGAGAAGTTGTTGCAGACGCTCTTGCGGAGCTTGCAGCTCAGGGAAAGTAAAATTGATAAAGGCATTTTGTCTTAGGGAATGTAAAAGGAAGTTAGGGATAAAAGGAGTATTATTATGGAAATGATGAAGCTTTCGGAGATTGTTACAGCTTGCAGAGGAAGTTACGGCTATCCGTCTGACGTTCCTGTCAGCAACATTTCCACTGATACGAGAACCATAGAAAAAGGTTCGGTTTTTATTGCTCTTAAAGGCGAAAATTTTGACGGTCACGATTTTGCGGCAAAGGCTATGGAGCTTGGTGCAGAGGCGGTGGTGGCTGAAAGTGCCTGCCAGGGAGCAAGATGTATAATAGTTGATTCTACTTCTAAGGCTTTGCTTGATATAGCGGAGTATTACAGAAACAAGTTTTCGGTGAAACTGGTGGGAGTTACGGGAAGCGTCGGAAAAACCACTACAAAGGATATGATTGCACTTGTTGTGGCTCAGAAGTATAAAACTCTGAAAACTCAGGGTAATCTCAATAATGAAATCGGTATGCCGAAAACCTTGTTTAATCTTGATAAAAGCTATGAGGCGGCAGTTATTGAAATGGGAATGTCCCATAAGGGCGAAATTTCCAGAATGTCAATGTGCTGTCATCCCGATATTGGCGTAATTACAAATATCGGATTTTCGCATATTGAAAATCTTGGCTCGCAGGAGGAAATCCTCAATGCGAAAATGGAAATTCTGGACGGAGCAAGCTATGATTGTCCTTTGGTTCTATGTAAGGACGATAAGCTTTTGGCAAAGGTTCAGAATAATGCTGAAAGAAAAATCTACTATTATTCATTGTCTAAAAAAGACTGCGACTGTTATGCGTCCAACATTAAAAATTATGACGGAGGCGTAACGTTTAATATAAATTATCAGGGCGGTAAAATTTCCGCTGAGTTGAATTGTGCAGGCGAGCATAATGTAAAGAATGCTCTTGCAGCGTTTTGCGTGGGAATGGCACTTGAAATTCCTGCTGAGGATATTGTTAAGGGTATTGCACAGTTTAAGCCTGAGGGTATGAGGCAGAATATTACCGAGAAAAACGGTGTGACTTATATTCTTGATTGCTATAATGCCGCCCCCGATTCAATGAAAGCAAGCCTTTCTGTTTTGTCACAGGTAAAAACAGAGGGCAAGCGTATATGCGTGCTTGCGGATATGCTGGAACTTGGAAAAATGGCTCAGAAACTTCATAAAACCGTAGGCGAGTACGTTTCCGACTCAAAGGCGGATTATTTATGCTGTTTTGGCGAAAATGCAGTTTATTACATTGACGGGGCAGTTAAAAAAGGCTTTGATGAAAATAAATGTAAGCATTTTGACAGCAGAGAAAAACTTGCAGAGTACCTTAAAACTCTTGTTTCGCAGGGCGATACCGTTCTTTTAAAGGGTAGCAGAGGTATGAAGCTTGAAGAAGTTTACAGTGCAATGTAAGAAAGGCATGATAATTTGAACTGGCAGGCACAGGCTGTGATTCTTACCGCAGAGCTTATAGCAGGCTTTGTTTTCGGAAGAATGTTGATTCCTTATTTTAGAAAAATAAAAACAGGCAAGCTGGAACTTTATATCGGTGACAGATTTCTAAAAGACGGTTCTGAGCCTAAATTCGGCGGTGTTGTTGTAATGCTGACGGTTGCGCTGGGGCTTTGTATTGGCAGTTTTTATGAAAGCTCAGCAAGCGTTTCAGATTTATCTGGGGGATATGATATAAGGTTTGTTTTGTGCGGAGGATTTGTGTGCCTTTTACTGCTTGGAATTGGTATTCATGAGGATTATGTTAAGGAAAAAAAGCTTAGTATTGGCATAAAGTCATTGTATAAGTATATAATGGAATTTACTGTATGTATATGCTTTTTAATAATGCTTAAAGCTTTTGGTTTTGGCTCGGAGCAGGTTATGCTGCCGTTCAGACTTGGATATATCAATTTCGGGGTACTGTATTATCCGCTTATGGCGATTTTTATGACTATTGGGATAAATCTTGTGAAACTGCATGATTGTCCCGCTGGTGTTACGGATTACAGTTGTGACGGACTTTGTGCTTGGTCTGGTCTGATTTTTTCTATTGCAATAGCAAGTTCGTCGGCTTTTTCGGGAAATATGGATACCGCAGGCTTGTTCGCCGTTTGTACTACGGGAGCGTTAAGTGCGTATCTGTTCTGGGGAATAAGTCCATCAAAGCTTTATCTCGGCGAGTCGGGAGGACTTCTGTTAGGCGGGCTTTTAAGTGTTATGGTTATTTATTCAGGGCTGCATATTCTGTTTTTGCTTATGGGACTTGGTATAGTTGTTGACGGGATTTGTGCAGGCTTGCAGAGAATTGTGTTCAAGAAGAGCAGGAAACTGCTTTTTAAAGGAAATACGCTCCATGAGCATTTTCAGAAAAAGGGCTATGGAGATTACAAGATTATGGCAATATTCACTCTGATGAGCGGTATAGGCTGTGCAGGGGGAATTGCGTTTGTTATTTATTCGGGAAAGTTTTTATGATTAAGTAGGGAGGTTGTTTTAGTGGCTATAAGAGGTCCCAGACGGGGCAGAGACGGCAGTATTGCCTTAGGTAAAGGCAACGGCGGTTCTTTTGCATCGTCAGAAAATAAACAACCTGTTGCTCAGGCGAGAAAGCATCTGAATTTAAGACCTATTTTCAGCGAAATTGACAAGCCGTTTTTTATTTTAGTATTGGTTTTGCTGGCATTCGGACTTGTAATGATGTTTTCAGCGTCCTATGCATGGGGATTGAGCGATGAGGGCGACGGCTATTATTATGTAAAAAAACAGCTTTTTTCAGCGATGCTTGGACTTATTGCAATGTTTATTGCGTCATTTGTTGATTATCATTTTTT
>JBJERA010000282.1:0-4417 GCA_051882035.1 Hominimerdicola sp. | reverse complement strand
CGCCTGCCACGATAGCTCGGTTGATTGCGGTATATCCGTACTTTTCACGAATTTTATCAATGGCTTTGTTGATATTCTCACGTTTTTTCAGCTTTTGCGGAGAGGTAAAAAAATCAAGCTGGATGGCGGTTTTCTCATCAATTAAATCATATGTTCCAACAGAAATTGCACGAATGGGAATTCCCTGCGACCAATCATAGGTTTTTTCGTACAGGCTAAAAGCATTTTCTGCAATGATTATTCCGTCGTTGGTTGGAGAAGAAAGTTTCATTTGTCTTGAAAAATTACGCATTTTGCTGTCACGAATTGACAACGATATTCCCATAGCTTTCATACCCAGTTTTCTCAGCCTTGATGCAACACTTTCCGAAAGTGCTACAGTAAGTATTTTTACGTCATGGCTGTTTTGCAGGTCACGATAAGCCGTCGTTCCGTTAGAAACCGATTTAACAGGCGGGTCTGTACCCATAAGATTTATCGGTGTTTCGTCAAGTCCGTTGGCATAGCTGTGAAGAGTTGCACCCCACTTTCCCAGCCAGCTTTCCAGCGAGCTGACGGGCGTATTGGCCAGCTGTCCTATGGTGTTAACGCCATGGGCAGATAGTTTTTTTACCGTTGAGCGTCCTGCAAAAAGCAGTTCTGACGCAGGCAAGTTCCAAACTTTTTCCTTGAAGTTTTCTCTTGTGATAATTGTAAGTCCGTCAGGCTTTTTCATGTCTGAGCCAAGTTTTGCAAATATTTTGTTAAAGCTTGCCCCAACCGAAACGGTTATTCCAAGCTCTTTTTTTACAGTCTGCCGAATTTCATCAGCAACTTCCTCAATAGGACGTCTTGTACAGGTCACATCAAGCCAGCATTCGTCAATTCCGAAACTTTCAATTCTGTCGGTATAGCGTTCATAAATCAGATGAGCCGCTTTTGAAAATTTCAGATAAGTATCAAAATGCGGCGGAACAGTAATGAGGTCAGGACATTTTTTCTTTGCCTGCCAGATAGTTTCCCCTGTCTTGACTCCCAAAGCCTTTGCTCTTTCATTTTTTGCAAGAATTATTCCATGCCGTTCCTCAGGATTGCCCGTTACAGCAACAAATTTATCACTGAGGTAGGGATTAAGAAGACACTCGATTGAGGCATAGCAATTATTTATATCAACGTGCAGAATATTTCTATCCATAAAAAATGCTCCTTTCGAAACAAATGTTCTAAAATTATTATATATCAGAACGCTTGTTTTGTCAAGAACATTTGTTCATTTTATTAAAACTGCACAAAAAAGCTGTACCGTTTATAACGATACAGCTAAATATCAATATTTTTTATCATATCTGATTTTATTTTGTTGGAAATACTCCTCTGTTTTTTCAGGCGGATTAACAATATCCTCCGGTCTTTCGGCAGTAAAAATTTTCTCAAAACCAACTGAGGAAGTTCCGCCCTTTTCAATGCGTTCAAGATATTTTGCCATTTGAGGTCTAGTCAGGCTGTCAAAGTGTATAGATTCATTTCTATGGTCAAAAGGGAAGTTGGGTAAAGAACGTAAGTAATTTAAATCTTTTACAATAACTGTCAATTCTAAGCAAGCACAAACTGTGTAGAGCATTATCAGAAGGGTTGAAAGGAATACAGTTTGTGTAACTGCAAATTTTAAACAGGTATATAACACCATACCAAACATAGTAAACCATAAGGTTTTTATATTTTTGGTAGTCATAAGAGCTCCGCATAGGGTAAATAGAAAGAAGTCAATAACTCCCACAACGCTTGTATCAAAGTATTTCAATGACGAATACATTGTTAATAAAGTAGTTACCCAACCCTTCATTCCGTAATATAATAAAGCAGGTAACAGCACAATAAATGGAATTGATGCAATTATATGCTGATAACGGCATTTCTTTTTAAATATTTGTTTTAATTCTTTATCGGGCATAATCGCCGAATCTTCATATATATTCATATCTTGTCGCCTCCTAGATTTAGTATATCACTATTCATAAATTTTGTCAATAAAAAACAACAGCAAAGCCAAAGCCTTGCTGTTGAAAATAATATTTAATTATTGATTAAATAAAAGTATCAGGAACATCACTTGGAGTTGAGTTGAATCCCATTTCAGTTGAAGGAGTCAATGTAAGTGTTTCAGCATCAAAATCAAATACATGCCATACTGTGCCTGCCTGATTTACAGGAACATTGTATGTAGCAATTTCTGTGTTTCCAAGGTAAACTACAACCTTAGCATTTGAATTTGAAAGAGCAACAGAATCTGTGCTGTCTTTGTTTGTATAATCATGAACAAAGAAACTGTATGTACCAACTGAGTTCAAGGTGTAAACAGTTGTAGTTTCAGGACCATAATAAAGCTGGTCATCAAGGTCTAAGTCTGTGATTGTTTCAGAATCAACAACATAACTTCTTTGGTCACTTGGATAGTAAATATGTACATTACCTGTTCCGTCAACAGTTGGAAAACTGAGGTGTGAATCTACGTCCGCAATGGAATCGTCCCATGTAAGAACAATTCTGAGCTGAGATTCGTTCTCTGTAACTGGTGTCATACCGATTGAAACGGCCTTGTCCTCGGCAGCAACTGATACAACAGAAGAAGCGGAAACGTAGCCTTCTTTAACAACGTAAATTGTGAAAGTACCTGCAACCTTTTCTTCAAATGAGAAGTTTCCGTTTGCATCAGCAGTTGTTGTATACAAAGCGTCACCTGTTGTAACATTGGCGCCTGCTCTGAGTTCGATTGCAGCGTCTGCAAGTACATTACCTGTTACAGCATCTACAACAATTCCGGAAATTCTGCCGGGCTCAACCTCTGCATCATAAGAGTAGCTGTAAGTAATTGTGTAATCTGTTGAATCAAATGGTGTAAGTACAAAGCAATCATCATCACTGCACTCGAAAGTTACATTGATAAAATTTGAATTGTCATCAGCTGAAGAATCATCAGCCTCGGAAGAATCAGCGTCAGAGGAAAAATCAGCGTCAGAGGAAGAATCAACGTCAGAGGAAGAATCAACATCTGATGAAGAATCAGCCTCAGAAGAATCAACGTCAGAAGATGAATCAACAATAGAAGAACTGTCAGCAATAGAATCGCTTGCAGAAGAATCGTCAGCCTTTACAGAAATAATACCAGGTACAGAGTAAATGCCGATACCAATGCTCAAAAGAAGAGCAAGAGTCTTTGTAGCTTTCTTATCCTTCTTTTTCAGGCAGATTACGATTGCAGCACCGAGGACAGACATACCTGCCAAAGCAATGTAGCCATTAGAACCTGTGCTAGGGTTAGTGTTAGAATTGGTTGCTGCTGCCTTAGAGCTTGAATCAGTAGCGGCAGGAGCTGTGCTTGAAGGATCAGCAGTGCTTGAAGAATCAGCAGGAACAACACTCTTTGTTACTTGAAGATTAAATTCAGCACTTTCACCTGCTGCGATAGAGTCAACTGTCTGGCTGAGATTAGCATAGTCAACTACTGTGAGTCCGTCAGGAACTGAAAAATTCAATTTTACGTTAGTAACGTCCTGATCATTAGGGTTTTCAAGCTTAACAGTTACATTAGCAGTTTCTCCGGAAGCATAGCTTTCCTTATCGGCAGAAGCACTGTCGTTAAGTTCAACGCTTGCAGCGAAAGAAGTAACTGTCATACAGCTAGCTGCTAAAATAGCAGCAACAACTGCAGAAAATTTTTTCTTCACGAAAAATCTCTCCTATTCAATATTTTATTTATGAATACAATTAAAGCATTCACATGAATTAATTATATCATTCTATGGTTAAAAAATCAAGTAAAATGTGCATTTAATATAATCTTTTGTGATAATGCACAAAAAGATCGCAACTATAAGGAGCATTTAATAATTTTTTTAGTTGCATTAATGAGATACGGCAAAGATTTTTTCATAGGTCTTGAATTTTAAGGTAAAGTATGATATTATGTAAAATGAGGAGGAATGACTGTATGAAAAATTTCTTTTCTGTTATATTTATGAATCTTTTGGGGTTTGACATGGTTATATTTTTGTGTGCTGTGGCAACCGGATTTATTTATTTTCAGACTAAAAAATCAGCTGAGATGCTTTATAAAAAACTTCATCTTACGGTATTTGTTCCCGACGGCGGAATTTCAAGGAAAGAGGCTGATAACGATATAAAAGCTCTGAGAGAATCGGATATCATCGAAATGAGAAATAAGACGGGAAAGCTTTATTCTATGTTTATTAATCTTACGGGAATATTTCCTCTGCTGGGTATTTTGGGTACAGTAATATCTCTGCTTGGTATGGTAGGGGATATGTCTGATATTCAGGGGAATTTTTACGGCGCTCTGACTTCAACTTTCTGGGGATTGGTTTTCGCTATTATCTTTAAGTTTTTTGACGGAGTTATTTCTGCAAAAATTGAGGACAAC
>JBJERA010000281.1:0-4427 GCA_051882035.1 Hominimerdicola sp. | reverse complement strand
CTATTTCCTTTCAGAACAAGAGAAGTCCCAACAATGGAAATTCCGTCATCAGAAAACTCCAAACCGAAAATCTTATAAACAAACTTAGGGTCGATTACTGCAAGAAGTTTTTTTTCGCACTCGTCAATAACAGACTGCATTGCTTCGTCAGGCTTGTTTTGCCCATAACCCATATACCTTATAGCTTCGTTTTGATTAAGCTTTTCAAGAATCAATCTTTTCACCTCTGGCAAAATTATTCTCTTTATTATAACACATCTCATAAAAGTTTACAACTGCTTTTTGTCATTTTAACATAGTATTTTTATACTTTTGCATAAACTTAATCCATACATAAAGTAATTTAACACAAAAGCGGTTGCAATAATCTGAAAAGTATAGTATAATAATTATTATTACTTTCATTCAGAGGTGGCTAACTAATGAAAAAAAATAAATCACGATTCAGATTTGATATTGTAATTGCTTGCAGTTTATTTGTACTGCTTGTTTCTTTTTGTGCGTATATGCTGAATACCTCGCTTGAAGAGGTTCTCGAAAAAGAAAGCGGACAGCAAGTTATTACACATAATTATAATACTGAAAATAACAGCGAAAACAAATAAATTCTAAACTAAAAGCACCAAGAAATGACTTAGATTTATGCTTATAGTGGAGATTATTCAAAATTTCACAAAAACAACAAGGCTGTTGCAGTTCTAATCTGCAACAGCCTTAGTATTTTACTCGTTATCTGACTTTGGCTCGATAACTTCAACGTCATCGGTCTTAACAGTTTCTGTTTCTTCTGCAACACGCTTGATAGCCTCTTCTCTGGATTTTTCCAATGTTTCCTGAATGTCAGAACCTAAAAATTCAGGAAGTGACATTCCTGCCTGCTTGAAAAGTTCGCCAAGAGGAGGAACAGATTTCATTAATCCACTCAGAAAGTTAGCAGTTGAAGTTTTTCCGTCACCATTATTTCCGGAATCCCAAACAGTGATCTTATCGATCTTAATGTTCTTGATAGCTTCAACCTGAATTGCAATAAGCTGTTCAAGCTTGTCAGCCACAATAAGCTTAACTGCTGCATCTGCGTCACCGCCTGCTGCATCAACAAGCTGACGCATACCTTCCGCCTGCTTAACAAGTATTTCCTGAGCACCCTTAGCTTCTGCCTCCATTTTAGCAAAGATAGCGTCAGCCTCACCTCGTGCTTTACGTCTTGTAACCTCTGCCTGAGCCTCAGCCTGAATTTCAGCCTGCTCCTTAGAAATCTGAGCCTTAACGATAACGTCTGCCTGCTGAGTAGCCTTTTCAAGCTCTGCTCTTGTACGCTCTGCTTCCTGCTGAGCTATGTAAGCTTCCTGTTTAGCCTTAGCAGCCTGAACCTGTTCAGCAGCAGTAGCCTGACGAAGAGCCTCAGCTTCTCTCTCACGTCTAAGAGCCTCAGACTGTGCAACCTCAATTTTAGCCTGGTTTTCACCGTCAATAGCAGATGCATTTGCAGCCGCAACCTGAATTCTCTGGTCTTTCTGTGCATTAGCCTGACCGATTTCACCATCTCTATGCTTTTCAGCAACAGACTTCTTAGCATCGTTAATAGCCTTAGCAGCAGCCTCTTTACCCAAAGCTTCAAGGTATCCCGACTCGTCAGTAATGTCAGTCACGTTTACGTTGATAAGTTTCAAACCAATTTTCTTCAATTCAATTTCAACATTGTTTGAAACAGCAAGCAAAAATTTATCTCTGTCCGAGTTGATTTCCTCAATATCCATTGTAGCAATGATAAGTCTGAGCTGACCAAAAATAATATCCTTTGCAAGCTCCTGAATTTCAATAAGTTTAAGTCCAAGCAAACGCTCAGCAGCATTTTGCATAACTCCAGCCTCAGTAGAAATACCCACTGTAAATCTTGACGGAACATCAATACGAATATTCTGTTTTGACAAAGCATTTTTAAGGTCAACATTAATTGAGATAGGAGTCAGATCCATATACTCATAAGACTGAATAATAGGAACAATAAATGCCGCACCGCCGTGAATACACTTTGCACTCTTTGTCTGACCGTTTTTATCCGTACCAACCTTACCGTAAATAACAAGCACCTTGTCAGACGGACACTTTCTGTATCGTGACAGAATAGCAATCAGCGCCGCAAATACAACGGCAACTATCACGCATACAATTACAATCGTTTCAATACCCATTAAAAAATCTCTCCTTTAATATTTTTTATTAAATCGGTTTTAGTAAACCGAAATAAATTCAGAATTCTATTCTTTTTCTACAACAAAATTATCCCCTTGCAAATCTGTAATAACAACGGACGCACCAGTTTTAAGCATTTCAGATTCTTTTGAGATTGCAAACGCCTCAATAAACTGACCCTGAACAGTAAGCGTAATTTTTCCTACACCCTCACCTTTTGCAGGAATCGGAATATAAACCGTAGCAGTTTCACCAATAGCATTTTTCAAATTCATAGTTCCGTTTTCAGTAAGCCTCATTGAAAGCTGAAGAATTTTTGCCACAAGAGCCATTGTGAAAAAACCAAGCACAGCGGCAATTACACCTGAAAGCACAGCAGGAACACCTGAATTGACCATAACAATGGCCGACCAGCTGAACACTGTAAGAAACGTTACAACAGTCTGCAACGTGAACATTCTCATTGACGCAAAGTCCGCAGAGTTTCCGCCGTCAAGATTGAAATCTGATCCCATATCGTGATTGCAGTCCGGTACGTCGACATCAATATCCATATCAAGATCAAGCCCCGAAGTATCGCTTATATCATGTCCCCCACCGCCGTCATGAAAACCAAACATTGACATAAGCGTCTGTATCAACAATATCAATGTTGACGGAACAGCGATACAATAGAGAACTTTCAGCAAAGCCGATAAGCCTTCCCACCATTCGTTCATATAAATACCCCCTTGTAAATTTTATTTACTTGTATTATATACCTAAAAACATAAATTGTCAATAGTTTTTCAGAAGTTTTTTTCATTTATTGCAGAACTTTTTGTTTAGCAGCCGCAATTTGTAAACTTTGTGTGAAATCTATTGCAAAAGGTAAATAGGTGTGCTATGATATATGTAAATTGAATTTACGTCAGAGAGGTGAGAGTTTATGAATTCAGTTGATATAGGAAAAAAAATCAAAGAGGCAAGACTTGCAAAGAAAATGACTCAATCTGAAGTGGTAGGCGATTTTATTACAAGAAATATGCTTAGCCAAATTGAAAGCGGAACTGCTCTTCCATCTGTTAAAACACTGGAATACCTGTGCAGCGTGCTTGATATTTCTTTAAATATGCTAGAAGAAGAGAACAAGCAAACTGATAACGACGCTTATACAGAATATAATGAGATAAAAAAAAGCTATGAGAATGGAGACTTAAAACGGGTGGCAGATATAGAAAGCGATTATGGAGTTTTTACAGACGAAATTACCTCTCTTTCCGCCAAATCTTGTTGGGGATTGGGCGAAAAGCTCTCACAGTCAGATAATCCGCTTGATATGCAGCAGGCGATTGAATATTACAAAAAATCCGCATTGCTAGCAAAAAAAGGGATTTTTTGTGACAGATATATTAGTGAAAACGCTGAGAAACAGATTAAAAAGCTTGCCGAAAAATTAAGCGAATATTACAAGAATCTTATTTAATTTTAAGTCCCGAAAATTCGGGACTTTTTTCTTTATATCATATTATGAAAAAAGACGGACATTTTCTGCCCGTCTTTAAATATTTTATGCCTTTTTCTTTGCCTCAATGTCAGCAAGAGCGTCTTTTCTTGAAAGATTAATTCTTCCCTGATCGTCAATTTCCATAACTTTGACAACAATTTCGTCACCCACAGAAACAACGTCCTCAACCTTTTCAACTCTTGATTTGTCAAGCTTTGAAATATGAACCAAGCCGTCCTTACCGGGAGCAATCTCAACAAAAGCTCCGAAAGCCATAACCTTTACAACCTTACCCTTGTAAATTGCACCAATTTCAGGGTCGTTTGCAATGGTATTGATAATAGAAATTGCCTGCTGAGTCTTATCCATATCAAGACCTGAAACAAATACGTTTCCGTCCTCACTAATATCAATTTTAACATCGCACTCAGCGGAAATCTTCTGAATAACCTTTCCGCCTGAACCAATTACGTCACGAATCTTATCAACAGGAACCTTAGTTGTAAGCATCTTAGGAGCCCACTTATTAACAGTAGGACGAACCTCTGGAATAGCTTTAAGCATAATCTCATCAAGAATATACATTCTAGCCTTACGAGTTTTCTCAAATGCGCTTGCAATAATATCCATTGTAAGACCGTCAACCTTAATATCTACCTGAATAGCTGTGATACCGTTCTTAGTACCGCCAACCTTGAAGTCCATATCGCCATAGAAGTCTTCAAGACCCTGAATGTCAACCATTGTC
>JBJERA010000280.1:0-4427 GCA_051882035.1 Hominimerdicola sp. | reverse complement strand
TAATTGAGCATTGCAAAAAGCGGAGATTTAATGAATTTCAAGATATTCTCCGTCTTATACTTCCTTGTCAAAACACACTTGAAAAGCGAATTAAGATACTGAACCAATGATGACGCTGTCACTTTGTTTTTCAGGTCAATGAAATAAGGTATTTCATAACGCTCGAAAATACCTTCAAAAACTGCCGAGCAGGCTTTTAAATCACGAACCGTAACGGCAATATCCTTGAATTTGTAATTTTCTTCACGCACAAGTCGCATGATTTGCGCACAAATATACTCCGTTTCCTCATACATATCAGTTGACGAAACAACCTTGACGCTATCGCATTTTCCACTATATTTATGCTTGCCGAGATTAAAAATATTCTTTCCGATATACTCGATCTCAGGCGAATTGAAAAGACTTTTATCTGCAAAGATAAATTCAATAGGTTTATTATTTTCCGAGGCAATATTTTTTATTTCCTGCTCCGTCCTGATCGTTTCGGAAAATGGGTGATTATTAAAGCTGTTTATACATTCCTTATCGGCAATAAGGGAAATTGTAAAGCTTTCAGCCTGATTAATACAGACTTTCAGCATATTCTTTTCATCGTATGTAAAATTATTGAATGAAGTCACAAACACGCTTACTCCACTGAAAAATTCGTGCTTTCGTGCAAGCCTTACACTTTGAGCAACAGAGGAAATCGAGTCTTTCAGCTTTGCATTTTCAAGCTCCTCCATGTAGAATTTATACAACCTTGCAATGTCAAAAAGTTTCAGCGAAACAGAACCATGAACCTTTTCGGCAGAAATCCGCAAAGCCTCAGGAGTAATTCCGCTTTCTCTGAACTGTCCGATAAGGCTGATTATATCTGCGATAAATCCGCCTTTGTCCAAAGATTTTCCGTAAAAACGCACGTCGCCTGTTTCACGAAGCCTTTTTACAGCCTTGTACATCATAATGATTTTTGCGTTTTCAGAGGCATTTTCTTTTCCGCTTTCGCCGTACTGAACAGCCATAAGCTCCGCAAGACGATTAAAACCTGCTGTACGGATTCTATTGAAGTTTACTGCTCCCAAAATCTTGTAAAGCTTTTTATCATACTCAAAAGAAAACTGGTCGGGGATAAGCACC
The DNA here is from genome assembly GCA_051882035.1 of Hominimerdicola sp. Lineage (GTDB taxonomy): Bacteria > Bacillota > Clostridia > Oscillospirales > Ruminococcaceae > Hominimerdicola. The sequence continues at coordinate 3,305 of JBJERA010000280.1, read as the reverse complement.
AGAACGTTCTTATTTTCTTCAACAGCTTTTTTTATACGCTGAGTGAAAATATCTTCATGATTGCTGTTGATTCCGCCCTCAATTATCGTCACCATTAATTTTTAGTCCTTTCCGCTAAAATAGTTACCACACAAGTATGATAACATTTTATCATAGCATTGTCAAGGTTTAACAGTACAATATATTGTACTGTTATCCAAAAATTTCATGGATTATCTCTGTAATCTTAAAACAAAATTCAACGTCCTTGCTTTTATCGTCAATTACTATTATTTTTTCATTTTCAGGTTGCTTTTCGGAAGAATACTCCTGCTCCTGAGCAGATGAGAACATCGGCATGAAAAAAGCCTGCTCATGAATATCCGATTTATTCCCACTAAAAGAACCCAATAGAATTGTAAATACAAAGCCTGCTATAATTGCTGATTTGATTTTTGTCATATAAAAACACTCCCATAATATTTGTATACTCATTATGGGAGTGTTTTTCAGAAATATTCAGTTATCCTAAAACTTTTTTTGCAATATCGCAGGATTCCTTTGCATCCTTTGCATAGAAATCTGCTCCGATTTGCTCTGCATAGTCGGGAGTAACAACCGCTCCGCCTACCATGATTTTGCAGTCTACATTATTTGCTCTCAAAAGTTCAATAGTCTTTTCCATACTCACCAAAGTTGTAGTCATAAGCGCCGACAAGCCTACAAGATGAACGTCGTTTTCAATAGCACAGTCAACTACTGTCTGATAGTCAACGTCCTTACCCAAATCAATTACATCGTAACCGTAATTCTCCAAAAGGACCTTAACAATATTTTTTCCAATATCATGAATATCGCCCTTTACAGTTGCAACGATAATCTTTCCCTTTGAAACAGCCTTTTCACCGCTTTCAGAAATCTTCTGCTTAATAACCTCAAAACAAGCCTGAGCAACGCCTGCTGTCTGAATAAGCTGGGGCAGGAAAATCTTGCCTTTTTCAAATTGGTCGCCTGCTTTGTCAAGAGCAGGAATAAGAATCTCATTGATTATCTTCATTGGTTCATTGTCTTGAAGAAGCGTCTTTGTAATCTCCGCACCTTCTGACTTCAAACCGTTTTCGATTGCATAAGGCAGGTCGATGTTTTTAGAATTGTCTGACTTTGCCTTAACATCAGTTTTCTCTCCGCCGTAATTTGCAATATATTCTATGGAATTTTTGTCATAGTTAGCAAGCAGTTTATACGCTCTTACCGCACCCGTCATTGAATCAACATTCGGATTAATAATCGGCAGGTCAAGTCCCTTAGTTAATGCCATCATAAGAAAATTATGATTTACCAGTTCTCTGTTAGGAAGCCCGAAACTGATATTCGACACGCCGAGAACGGTTCTCAGTCCAAGTTCATTTTTTACACGCTCCAAAGCATTGACAGTTTCCATAACTCCCTCTTGCTCGGCGGAAGCCGTAAGGGTAAGGCAGTCAATATAAACGTCCTCTTTTCTTATTCCGTATTCCAACGCTCTGTTAAGAATTTTTTCAGCAAGCTTGAATCTCTCGTCTGCGGTTTTCGGAATACCGTTTTCATCAAGAGTAAGTCCAACAACGGACGCTCCGTATTTCTTTACAAGCGGAAGAACGGTTTCAAGGGATTTTTCTTCTGCATTTACAGAGTTTACAATAGGCTTACCGTTATATACTCTAAGTGCCGCCTCCAAAACCTCGGGAATAGTTGAGTCAAGCTGTAAAGGAACGTCCACAACTCCCTGCAAAGCCTTAACAGCCTTGACCATCATTGCTTTTTCGTCAATAGACGGCAGACCAACGTTTACGTCAAGAATATCTGCTCCCGCATGAATCTGTTCAATAGCCTGTCCTAAAATATAATCAATATCCCCTGCAAGCAAAGCCTCTTTGAAACGCTTTTTGCCCGTTGGATTAATTCTTTCACCTATAATTCTCGGCTGATTAATAACAACCGTATTTGACGGACTGCAACAAGCAGAGGGTATAGAATTATGTCGTTCCACAAATTTTTTGCCTGAAAGCATTTTCTTTAAAGCTTTTATATATTCAGGATTTGTTCCACAGCAGCCGCCGAAGAACTTTACTCCCAGTGCAACAAATTTTTCAGCATATTCGGCAAACTCCTCAGGAGAACAATTATATTCGTTGGTTACAGGGTCAGGAAGTCCTGCATTTGGCTTAACAATAACAGGTAGATTAGTCCAACGGCAGATTTCCTCAACAATCGGATAAAGTTCCTTAGGTCCAAGGGAACAGTTCATTCCGATTGCATCAACACCCAAGCCTTCCAAAGTAAGAGCCATTGAGCTTACCGAACAGCCGGTGAAGGTACGCATATTTTCCTCAAACGTCATTGTACAGAGAATAAGCAAATCGGAATTTTCCTTTGCCGCAAGAACCGCCGCTTTAAGCTCGTACAAATCGGTCATGGTTTCAAAGAAAATCAGGTCTGCGTCCTTACCTGCAACAACCTGTTCTTTGAAAATATCATAAGCTTCTTCAAAGGAAAGAGTTCCCGTCGGCTCTAAAAGCTGACCTATGGGGCCTATGTCCAGAGCCACAAGAGTATCCGTTCCCTTGCAGGCTTTCTTTGAGTTCTTTATTGCCGAGGAAATAACCTCCTCAACTGAATATCCGCACTTTTTAAGCTTATATCTATTTGCACCGAATGTATTTGCAAAAACAATATCGGAACCTGCGTCAACATAGGCTTTTGAAATTTCTGTAAGCCACTCAGGCTTTTCAATATTCAAAGCCTCAGGAGTTTCTCCCATTTTCAAGCCTTTCGCCTGCAACATAGTTCCTGTTGCACCGTCCAGCAAAATAAAATCCTTTTTTAATAAATCCTTAAAAACCACAATGTTCGCCCCTTTTTCTGAATTGGCATACTTTATTTAAATTACAAGTCAGACAGCCTCGTCTGGTTTGAGAAATTTCTCCCTTTGACAATCCGATAATTGCCGTAACCGATTTTCTTGGCGTAAGAATATTACTTGCCGTTGTATTCAGACCAATACGTTTTGGTGCGTCAAGGACTTGAAGAAAATCAGTCTGAATTTCAATAGGCAAATCTCCGTATCCGGGAGAATAACGCCATGTCTGATTATATTCTCCTGCAACGTCTTTAATAATTTTGTCCACTTCGTCACACACCTGCTCGATACCTGCACTGGCAAGGCAGTCTGTTATCATCGCCTTGGTCATATCCACGGCTTCAAGCATACGGATTTCCTTGTCTGCACCCTGCGAAAGAGTTGCACAATACAAAACGCATTTTTCACAATCCTGCAAGTGTTTTTT
>JBJERA010000279.1:0-4428 GCA_051882035.1 Hominimerdicola sp. | reverse complement strand
TCAGCAATTTTTGCAGAAGGCATTATGTATCTTGCAATCGGAAGTAATTCGCCCCTCAATCAGCTAAAATATATAAACTTTTTCTATTTCTTAAGCGGTAATAATCTTTTCGGAAATTATCTTAATATCAATCTTTTTTCACAGCCTGTAAATATTACTGTGATTTACGCTATAACAATGATTCTGATTGCTATATTGTCTGTAACGATAATTTGCAATTCTTTTGTAAAATCCACACAATTTTCAAGAAAAAATGTATTTGTGCCAATGCTTGAAAAATTAAGAGAAAAGTTCGGTAAAATACAAGGCAGTGTTTCAGTATTCAAAGGTGAATGCTTTAAGCACTATAAAGGCTCAATGGCGATATTAGTAATTGTTTTGCTTGTTTTTACTGCTTATTTAAATCTAACCGATGATATTTCAATTGTATATACTTCGGCTCAGGAAAGCGCATACAGTACATATATGGATGAGCTTGAGGGTGAACTTACACAGGAAAAAGAAGATTTTTTGCAGAAACAGCAGGATTATTTTAACGGATTGAATGAAGAACTGAACACTGTTGCTTTGGATACAACATTATCAGCGGAAGAAAAAGAAATGAAGATAATGGCTGTAGAATCGATACTGAAAACTAAGGGTGCCGCCTTTGAGGAGATTTCACAGCAAACCGCATACATAAAAGAGGTCGGCGAGCATTATCATATGACTCCTGTGTTTATAAACAATATTGTTTATAAAAGGCTTGTTGAAAACCCTACAAGAGAATGGCAGTATTTTACATTGCTGATGGCAGTAATAATATTTATATCATCAAATATATTTGCGTTTGAACATAAAAAGCATATGGTAAATCTAATTCGCTGTACACAAAAAGGAAAACTGAAACTTGTGCTGTCAAAAGTAATGACTATTACTCTTACAACGATTATATCTTATACTTTAATTTATTTGCCGTATTATATCAATTTTATTAAAACCTTTGGAACAGAGTCCTTTAACACTCCGATTGTATTTATGCAGGATTTCAGTAATATAGGCAGTACAATTTCCATAAGCGGAATGATTTTTGTTACAGCGGCAACGCATATTGTGGCGGCGGTTACGGTTATGATGTTGGTTGCTATGTTTTCTCAAACATTGAAGAATAATATATTGTCTATGATAGTCGCAACTGTAATAGTATTATTTCCTTGTCTATTATGTATGAATCTGACTGATATAAGGCTTTTTACGAGTTTTCAAAACGGCAGTTGGTTATGGCTTGTTCCGAGTTTAATAATGTTATGTATATTCGTGCTGATAATTTGTCTGATTATAATTTCATTTAGCTTTTCAAATATTGAATTTAAAGCTATGAGAAGGTGTAAAAATGAAGCTTGAAATAAAGAATTTATGTAAGACATATAAAAAAGGAGCAGTTAAGGCACTTGACGATTTTACCGTAACCTTAGCCTCGGGTGTATATGGCTTGCTGGGCCCGAACGGAGCAGGAAAGTCAACCCTTATGAATATCATCACCGATAATCTCAATTCCGACAGTGGCGAAGTTCTCTATGACGGCGAGGATATTAAAAAGCTCGGCAAGGATTACCGCAGTCTGCTGGGCTATATGCCCCAGCAACAGGGGTTGTACGATGATTTTACCCTAAACCGCTTTTTGTGGTATATGGTGGCTTTAAAAGGATTGAAGAAAAAAGAGGCAAAGCAAAAAATCGCCTCACTTCTTGAAACTGTCAACCTGGAAGATTCCGCACACAAAAAACTCGGCTCCTTTTCGGGCGGTATGAAACAGAGAGCATTGATTGCACAGGCACTTCTGAATGACCCGAAGATTTTAATTCTTGACGAGCCCACAGCAGGACTTGACCCAAAGGAGAGAATAAGAATCCGCAACTTCATAAGCGAAATTGCGGAGAATAAAATAGTATTGATTTCAACCCACGTTGTATCGGACATTGAGTTTATCGCAAAGGAGATTATATTACTCAAAAGCGGTCATCTTGTGTCCCACGATACCTGTAACAACCTTACAAAAGAAATTGAGAATAAGGTATTTGAAGTTGAAATTAATAAGGAAAAACTGAAATATTTTCAGGAAAACTATCGTGTGTCAAATCTCTATCATAACGACGATAAAATAATCGTAAGATTAGTAACCGACAACCCACCTGAAAACTATAAAATACAATCCGCAAAAGCAACCCTTGAGGATTTGTACCTGTATGTATTCGAGAACGGGAAATAACAAAAAAGAAAAATGTAAGATTTTATTTTATGTGTACTTATTAAGTGTCGACAGGCCTTAGCTTTTAATGCTTTGCTTGGCGGCATTATTTTTTTGCCTTTTTGCGTTGAAAGCAGAAAGGATAAAATGATTTATAGAAACAAGAGCCCTCCAATCGACCTGAAATAAAGAATTCAGGATTGATTGGAGGAATTTTTATGAACTGTAAAAGTTCGAATAATAAAGAAGTAAAAATAATTGATTTAAATAAGGAGTATCCCGGATTGACCTCTAATGTTCGCTGGGCAGTTGTGTCCGATATGAATTATCAGGAACTTTCAAATGAATTTGGTGAAGAGCTCAAACCATACACTCCGTTTCTTATTCTTACGGAAGAACAGGGTGAAGAAATCATTAGATATAACCGTAATGAAGAAAAATTTGATTGGCGTATGCGTAATAAAGAAGATTCTATTGGATATGAAGACGGAAAAACGGAGAACGTACATAAGGTGAGATGTGGTGAAAATCTTATAAGTTCAATAGAGCTTAAAGATAAATATTCAGCTTTATATTCCGCTTTAGATGATCTAACTGATAAACAGAGAGAAAGGATTATATTGAACTATATAAATGGTTTGTCAGAAAGAAAAATCGCCGCTTTGCAGGGGGTGTGTCAGAAATCCGTACATGAATCTATTGCATCAGGATTGAAAAAATTAGAAAAATCAAAAAAACTAAAATTTTTTTAAAAAACACCCCCTCAAAAGCTTATTCCCACTCCTAATTAGTGAAGGAGTTATTTTTCAACCCCTGTTGAACCTTGAAAATTTAATATCAGCACATCAGATACTTTCCTTCTGCTGTTCGGTACGGACGAGCCACATGAGCGAACACCTTAACAGGTCTTCAGGACTCAGACATTGAAAGGCAAATTCAATGACGGCGATAACAGGCAGAAGGGACAATGATACTTCCGTCCAGTCACAGTTCGAGCGAGATAGAACCGTCGCAAGCAATGAGGGCGGCTGTGGGAGATCCTCACGGTGGTGAAATTCCAATGAGGTCAAATGCATGACCGTCTGATGTGTTCCCGGTTGGGGGATATTGAGGATAAATACCAACCAAAGCAAGGCGGTTTCATATTCAGAGAAATCCCAATGCCTAAGTAACGGCACATTATATGTCTTACAGATATTTAACCTTATGTGTCGACAGCGGTGTTGTGTATGTAAACCGCCTTGCAAAACGATTGATATAAGACAGCAGGCAGCGGTTATGTTTTGCATAGCTGTTGCCTGCCGTAACAAAATATAATTATAGATTGGAGAAATTAAAATGATAGGTTTTATTATTGGATTATTCATAGGTGCATTTATCGGTGTAGCCTTGATGTGCTTTTGCAATGCAGCTTCAAACGCTGACAAAAATATAGAAAATCATAAAACATCAGAGGAAACTAAAGATGATGAATAAGAGTAAAGCAATAAAAAATTCAGAATGTTACTATGAATTCAATATGTTAAGTCTCCTTTTGAAGATGAATCTGCTGACAGAGGAAGAGTACAAAAGCATACTTGAAATCGTCTTGGAAGAATCTGAAAGCATATTGCTGACCGCATAAAAAATAATTCAAAAAAGATGTAATTTTCGCTGGATAGTTTCAAACTCTTGTGATATTGTTGTCTTGCAAAAACAGATTTATAGGAAAGGAAGAAAAATGGTAGTTACTGAGATACAGCCGACAAAAAAGAATGACGAAAAAATCAGATTGGCAGCTTACTGCAGAGTATCAAGTGATTCTTCGGATCAGATGAATTCGTTTGCGGCTCAGATAAAATATTATACCGATTATTCAAAGGTGCATACCGAATATGAGTTGGTTGATATATATGCCGATGAAGGCATATCGGGAACATCACTTAAAAAGCGTGACGAATTCAAACGGCTCATAAAGGACTGCGAAAACCGTAAGATTGATTGCATTATTACGAAATCAATTTCAAGGTTTGCAAGAAATACAAGTGATTTGCTGACCGTACTGAGAATGCTTGAAACTTTGGGAGTTCGTGTGTATTTTGAAGAACAGGCACTTGATTCAGAAAAAATGAATGCCGAACTGTTTGTGACGCTGCCCGGTCTTGCGGCACAGCAGGAATCAATCAATATTTCCGATAATATGCGGTGGAGTTATCGCAAAC
>JBJERA010000278.1:0-20910 GCA_051882035.1 Hominimerdicola sp. | reverse complement strand
AAACCTTAGTGCCAACACACCTCTGCTCAACAGTAAAAAGCCACACAAGCTTTAACCGCTGCCTATGACAAGGTCATATACGTGTGGAGCTAAATAAATGTCAATTATATAAATACGATTTACAAATGTGACTTGTAAATCTTTTATATACTCAATAAGTTTATGCTTATTGAGATAAGGCTATGATATTTTGTAGCCTTATCTTTATAAGCATTTCATTTGACTGGTGCGCCAGGAGGGACTCGAACCCCCGACCTACTGGTTCGTAGCCAGTCACTCTATCCAGCTGAGCTACTGGCGCACATCTTTTTACGACTTTAATATTATATCATATGCAAATAATTTTGTCAAGCTGATTTAAGTAGAAACATCAGTTTTTACAATCTATTAACATTTGCAATAACAAAAGCTGAATTCCAAAGCAATCCTTTAAAATTCAGCTTTTTACATTACATATCATCAACCGATTTCAGCAAAGCCTCCGCACTTTCCAGCATTAATGTGTTATCGCTATCACCGCCCATAATTCGTGCGATTTCCTGCTTTCTGCCCTCAAAATCAAGAGTGCGAACTGTGGTCACAGTCCTGTCACAAACAATATTTTTCTCAATCAGCAGATGATTATCTGCCATTACTGCCATTTGAGATAGATGAGTTACACACAAAACTTGCCTGAATCTTGAAATCTGACGCAGCTTTTGTCCGATTTTCTGAGCCGCTCTTCCGCTTACTCCTGTGTCAATTTCATCAAAAATAAGCGTGCCGATTGAGTCTTTTTCCGCAATAACATTCTTTAATGCAAGCATTATTCTGGAAAGCTCACCGCCCGACGCAATTTTTGCAATCGGCTTTGGCTCTTCACCCAGATTGGCGGAAATAAGAAACTCAATATTATCCATTCCGTGAACCGTCAGCTTCCCTACCGTCTGATTTACTACGAGCTTGACCTTGGGCATATTCAGGAATTCAAGTTCCTCCGTCACTTGAGAAACAAATCTATCACCTGCTTTTCTGCGATATTCCGACAAAGCTTTTGCCTTTTTGGAAACTTCGGTAAGCAGGCGATTTTTTTCTGCAATCAAGCCGGACATATTCTCTTCGCTGTCGGTAAGCTGTTCAAGCTCTGACTGTGATTTTTCCAGCGTTTCAAGAACATCTGAAAGTTCAGGGCCATATTTTTTCATGATTCTTCTTAAATCCGCAAAACGCTGATTAAGAAAATCGTATCTCTTCGGGTCAACATCAAGCTTGTCTAAAAGCCCCGAAAGCTCACCCGAAATATCCTCCAATTCAATTATTGCAGAACTCAATCTCTCATACAACGGTGAAAGTTCACTCATTATATCAATATAATTACCCAAAGCATCAGCCGATTGAGAAACGATTTCCACCGCTCCCGAAGTATCGTCATCTCCCGAAAGCAACTGATTTGCAAGATAAATATTCTCCGACAAAATTACAGCATTTTTTGAAATTTCAAGCTCTGCCTCTATCTCCTTGTCCTCGCCCTCGGTTATTTCCAGCGAAGAAATTTCCTCAATAATCTCGTTAAGCTCGGCAACTCTCATCTCTTTACTGCCCGACTCAGCTTTAAGCTTGTTTATTTTTTTTGCAATAATCTGCAATTCCTTAAAAGACTGCTGATAATCCGCAAGCAGTTCCTCCGACTCGGCGTAGCTGTCAAGAATATCAATATGCCTTTCAGGCGCCATAAGAATCTGATTGTCATGCTGACCGTGAATATTTACAAGAGTTTCGCCGATTTCTCTCAGCACCGAAACATTCACCGGACGCTGATTAATCCTCGCTACGCTTCCTCCGTCTGAGCGGATTTCTCTCGTGAGAAAAAGCTGACCGTCCTCAATATCAACAGAAAGCTCTTGAAGTTTATCAAGAACATTCTTGTCCAAATCGGTAAAAACAGCAGAAATAACAGCCTTCTGGGCACCCGTCCGAACGATATCCTTTGTCACACGCTGACCTAAAATCGCATTTATTCCATTAATCAAAATTGATTTTCCCGCACCCGTTTCACCAGTAAAAACATTCAATCTTTTTTCAAATTCAATGGTGGCTTTTTCAATTACGGCAAGATTTTCAATATAAAGCTCTCTTAACATTTTCTCAATCCCTTAATTCTGCAAAATAATGGAACTTAATTCCTTAACAAGCCTCTGTGCGTCCTGCTCGGTTCTCATCAGAATAAAAATCGTATCATCACCAGCAAGGGTACCGACAACATTTTCAATTCCTGTGTTATCAAGCTTGGCACACACCGCCTGTGCCATTCCCGTATGACATTTGACCACAACAGTATTAATCGCATAGTCAAGAGAAACCACAGCGTCCGCAATTATAGCGAAAATCCCCTTGCTATGCTGTTCCAACTCCTTGCGCTTCAAGGCAGGCAAGCTGTACTTATATTCTCCCGTCGGAGTAACGGTTTTAATCAGCGAAAGCTCTTTAATGTCCCTTGAAACGGTTGCCTGAGTAACCTTCATGCCATGCCGTTCAAGTGCCTTTTGCAGATTTTCCTGCGTATCTATAAATTCGTCCGTCACAAGCTGAATTATAAGTTTTTGTCGCTGTGATTTCATTTATAATCCCTCCGCCGTATCTTTAAGCGGCTGCATAAGCTTTGAATTTACCTGAGTAAAAAAGCTGTCACCGCTTATATCAATTATGTCAACAAAATATCTGGATTTGCAAACCTTTACCACGTCACCCTCCGACAGCCTGCACACACGATTTCCGTCAATATGAAGATATGCGTGTGCATCGCCGTTTGTATGACAGTTTACAGTCATAACGCTGTCCGCTGACAGAATCATAGACCTAGCAAAAAGTGAATGAGCACAAATCTGCGTGAATTCTATACACTCCATTTCAGGCTCCACAATAGGCCCTCCCGCCGACATTGAATAAGCCGTCGCACCCGTAGCGGTTGAGAAAATTACTCCGTCCGCTCTCAGAGAAGAAATTATGTGTCCGTTTTTTGACACAGTAAAATCTGCAATCTTGCAATCGTCCGACTTTGAAATAACCATATCATTCAAGGCTCTGTAAACCGAATTATTAATCTCAATTTCAAGCATCATTCTTCTGCTTATACGGTAATTATTAGTAAAAAGATTATTCAGAAGTTCAAGCTGAGAATGTTCCAGCGATGCCATAAATCCAAGTCTGCCACAGTTTATTCCAAGAATCGGCTTTTCAAAACAACTGCTTTTCATGGAGCATTTGAGAATTGTTCCGTCACCGCCTACGGCAACAATTATATCGCACTTTTTTATGCAATTGTCCTCATTACCAAAGGAAATATAAGAAATATCTCCGAACGCCTCCTTGTAGCAATCGCTCATAAACAGCATTGCACCGTTTTTGTTCAGAATCTTGCAAGCTGACGCAGTATATTCCTGACAGTTTGTTTTACTAAGATTGGGAAATATATATATATTCATTTTCAATCTCCTTTGTCGAAACGTGCAAATGTCACCGCAACAAATTTTTTTATATCAAATCCAAGCAAAAAGTCATTTTCATGGCAACCTTTTTTCAAAAAAGCAAGGTACTCGATATTTCCGTCACCGCCCTTAATGGACGAAGGCACAATACCGCACACAGAAAATCCCGTCTGCTGAAAAAAAGACAGCAACTCCGAAAGAACTCTCACATGGTCTTTCGGATTCTTGACAATACCCTTTTTGTTAAGAGCCGACTTGCCTGCCTCAAACTGAGGTTTAATAAGCACCGCCATTTCTCCCTTATCACAAAGGCATTCATACAATGCCCCCATAACCAGTTTAAGTGAAATAAAAGACAAATCCACGCTGAAAAATTCAGGCTTTTGCGAAAAAAAATCAGGAGTAAGATTTCTTGCATTGACGCCCTCGCAGTTGATAACCTTTGGATTATCGCAAAGGCTTTTGTCAAGCTGACCATGCCCTACGTCCACCGCATACACAAGGCTGGCACCGTGATTAAGCATACACTGTGTAAAACCGCCGGTTGACGCACCGATATCTCCGCAGACCTTTCCCGAAACATCAAGAGAAAATTCTTCAAAAGCTCCCGCAAGCTTCAACGCTCCCCTGCCCACAAATTCAGACAGTTCATCGGAAACTTCAATCAGATTAGCTTGTGAAACCTCCGTCGCAGGTTTTGTGCAGACCTTTCCGTCAACCGAAACCGAGCCGTCCTTTATCAACTTTTTTGCACGTTCACGGCTTTTAGCAAAACCATTTTCTGTAATATAAATGTCAAGTCTGCTCATTTTTCACATAATCCTCAATCCTATCGGCAATTTTCTGAGCGGATAATCCAAGCTTGTCCAACAGGTCATCGCATTTTCCATGCTCTACAAAACCATAAATTCCATGAGTTTCAATATTATTGCAAATCGACGCATATTTTTCGCCAATACCGCCGTCACAATAAGCCTCCTCAAAGAAAAATACACGTTCATATTTATCCATAATCTGTACAATTTCATCAGAAATCGGGAAAATACTCACAAGTTTAAGTGTATCGCACTTAATATCCTTATTCCGCAGAATTTCAACAGCAGAATATACATTATTATACAGTCTGCCGTAAGTAACAATCAAAATATCTGAACCGCTTTCGTGATAGGAATAATTGACATTCACTCCTGTTTTATCATAAACCGACTTATCATTTCCTCTTGGATAACGGACTGCAACTGTTCCTTTGTCATGAATAATTGCCTCATTAAGACAAAGCCTTGCCTCCTCATAATTTGACGGCGAATAAATCTTAATATTCGGCACAGACGTCAAAAAAGACACATCAAAAATTCCCTGATGAGTTTCCCCGTCATCGCCTACAATTCCTGCTCGGTCAACGCAGATTACCGCATGAGTTTTGCAAATTGCCAAATCATGTATAAGCTGGTCATAAGAACGCTGTAAAAATGTAGAGTAAACTGCAAAAACAGGTATCATACCCATTGACGCAAGTCCGCCGCAGAAAGTTACAGCGTGTTCCTCCGCAATTCCTACATCGAAAAATCTCTTTGGAAACTCTTTTGCAAAATACTGCAAGCCCGTACCATACTTCATTGCGGCGGTAATTGCACAAATTTTGTCAAGCTTTCTGCCAAGATAACAAAGCTCCTTGCCGATTACGGAAGAAAAGCTGTCCGAAATCACAACGTCAGGATTTCCCGTTGCAACCTCAAAAGAACCTACCCCATGATATTCACCCGGATTTTTCTCCGCAGGCGCATAGCCCTTGCCTTTTATGGTGTTCACATGAACAAAAACCGGCTTGTTCATAGCCTTCGCCGCTTTAAGAGCCTCCTCCAACTCCTCCAAATTATGCCCGTTTACAGGACCTATATATTCAAATCCCAAATCCTCGAACATGGTGCTGTGAAGAATAATTTCTTTAAATGCGTTTTTAGAATTTCTTATAGCTTTTTTTATTCCCTTACCCACAACAGGAGTGTTATCAAGAGTTCTTTCCACAACACTTTTTGTCTTATGATAGCCTTCTTTGGTACGCATTTGAGAAAGATACTTAGCCATTCCTCCCACATTTTTGGAAATTGACATCTCATTATAATTAAGGATTACAATAATATTTGTGTCGCTTTTTCCGGCATTGTTAAGCCCCTCGTAGGTTATTCCGCCGGTAGCCGCACCGTCGCCCACAACTGCAATAGCATGGTGCTTTCTGTCACCGTTTAGTTTCATCGCCGTTGCAATTCCAAGCGCCGCAGAAATGGAAGTTGAACTGTGACCGCTTATAAAAGCATCATGTACTGACTCGTCAGGTCTACAAAATCCCGAAATTCCACCCTCTGTTCGGATTGTGGAAAACTGTTTTGCCCTGCCCGTAAGAATTTTATGTGTATAAGCCTGATGACCCACATCCCATACAATTTTATCCTTTGGCGACTCAAAAACACGGTGAATAGCCATTGTCAACTCAACAGTACCAAGATTTGAGGCAAGGTGTCCGCCATTTTTAGAAACTGTATTTATAAGCAATGAACGAATGTCGCTGCAAAGCTCCTGACACTCGTCAAGCGTAAGCTTTTTTAAATCATAAGGAAGATTCATTTTTAATAAATCCCACTTATTTTTGTCTGACATTTCTATTACTCCAATCGAAATTAACTCCGTCTGTCAAGCATATCCTTAGTCAGCTCGGAGATAAAATTATTGTTTTCAAAATGCTGTAAATACCCCAGCGATTCCATTGTAAGCTGTCTTGCAATCTGCTCGGAGCGTTCAAGTCCAAGGATGGAAACATAGGTATTTTTATGCTGTTCCTCATCACTGCCGATAGGCTTTCCAAGTTCCTCAAAAGTTCCCGTAACGTCAAGAATATCATCAACAATCTGGAATGCCCTTCCCATTGCACCTGCATACTTTGCGGCATAAGGAATGAGGTCGAACTTTCCTGCAAGAACAACACCCATAACGCAAGCTGCCTCAATCAAAGCACCTGTTTTGTAGCTTTGCAGGACATTCAGCGTCTGAATATCAATTTCCTTATTCTCGCACTGCAAGTCAATGACCTGACCGCCAATCATTCCGTCAGTACCAACAGCTTTTGCAAGCACCGACACAAGCATTACAGCCTTTTCAGCAGAGATTCTTCCGTCCATAGCTGCATTAGTAATAACTTCAAATGCAAAAGTATTCAGAGCGTCACCTGAAAGCAAGGCAATGTTTTCAGGAAAAGCCTTGTGACATGACGGCTTGCCTCGCCTGAAATCATCATTATCCATGCAGGGCAAATCATCATGAATAAGCGAAAAAGTATGGATAAGCTCAATAGAACAAGCAACATCTGCCAGACTTTCAGCCTTTTCGCCGCCGCACATTTTATAAAATTCAAGCATAAGCACCGGACGAAGTCTTTTTCCGCCTGCCGTCAGCGAATACTCCATAGCTTCAAGAATTATCACTTGAAGCTCAGGCTTATTCTCGGTAAATTTCAAAAGCTGTGCGTCAATTAGTTTTATATATGAATCAAGAATGTTCTTGTTATTTTCAGTCATTTTCATTTTCTCCATTCAAAGCCTTAACAGAAAGCTTTGCATTTTCCAAAGTTTTTTTACATTCAACAGAAAGATTTATTCCCTCTTTGTAAAAATCAAGAGCTTTATCAAGAGGAAGTTTATCATTTTCAAGCTGTGCGACAATTTCGCTAAGTCTTGCTAAATTTTCTTCAAAAGTCATATACTTACACCTCTGTATCGGAGCATACCGATTTGATTTCTGCCTCAGCCCTGCCGTCTGCAAATTTAACGGTAACAATGTCGCCTGAGGAAGTTTTCTTCACGCTGTCCACAAGTTCTCCGTCCTTTTCCACAAGAGAAAAGCCTCTGTTCAGCACGTTGAAGGGACTAAGTGCATTCAGCGAGGAAACATATCCCGACACCGCCAAATCAAGCATTTTCAAGCGGTTCTCCATAAGTCTTTTCATTGAACTTGTATAATTTCCAAGCCTTGCCGAATCCTCATCCAACTTATGCTGAGGAGAACAAAGTTTCAGCCTGTCTTTTAAAGCCTGAACATTCTTTTCCTGTTTGGAAATTTTAAGCATAATAGCATTATCAAGCCGTCTTTTCATGGAATCAACGGCATTCAGAATGTCCGCCTTGTCAGGAGTAGCAAGCTCTGCCGCCGCTGACGGAGTAGGCGCTCGCATATCCGATGCATAATCCACAAGGGTTGTGTCAGTTTCATGCCCCACCGCCGTAATTATCGGAGTTTTACAGCCTGCAACCGCAAGCACCACTTCCTCCGAATTGAAAGCCATCAAATCCTCAACCGAACCTCCGCCTCGTGCAAGAATTAGCGTGTCCGAACCGCTTTTATCGGCAATTTCAAGTGATTGGCAGATTGACTGCACTGCATAAGCTCCCTGAACCTGCGCAGGATAAATCTCCACCGCACAAACAGGATAACGTCGTTCGGTAATATGCAGAATATCCTGCAAAGCCGCACCCGTCAGCGAAGTTACAACAGCAATTTTTTTCGGAACAAGAGGAATAGCCTTTTTATTTTCAGCATCAAAAACACCTTGATTTTTCAGCTTTTCCTTGACCTGCTCAATCTGAGTGTTAATAATTCCCGCACCAAGGGGAGCGATATCGTTTGCAATAATCTGATACACACCGTCACGCTCATATACTTCGATATTTCCCGTAACAAGCACATTCATTCCATTTTCAGGCATAAATTTCAGCCTTTCAAAACTGCCGGAAAACATCACCGCTTTTAATGCAGACGTGGAATCCTTTATGGTGAAATAACAATGCCCCGATTGATAATGTCTGTTAAAATTGGAAATTTCACCTTTAACAGCAACACCTTTCAGCTTTAAATCCGACTTGATTTTAAAAGCCACATACTTATTCACTTGTGAAACGGTAAGCACAGAACCCATTAAATCAACCCTCTCTTTAATGCCGAAAATAAGGCAGTTCCAACAGCATTATCGCATGAAAATTCAGGCTGGGCAAACAGTCCGCCGAACATTTCTTCAAAACCCTGCTTAATCATTTTATTTGACATTACACCGCCTGCGTAGACAATAGGAATATCACCATAATCCTTTCTGAGATTTTTGGTAATCTCATACAATGCAGAAAAAACAGCACTCAAACAAAAATTGGCAATATTCTCATTACTTTCACCCTCGTCAATAAGCTTATTGCACTTATTTTCAATCCCCGAAAGCGAGCAATAAAGCCCGTCAACCGACGGCTTAATGCGGTATCTCTCATCACTTTTTTCAGCAAGCTTTTCAAGCTCCTTACCACAAGGGAACTGCAAGCCCAGCCTTACTCCGATTCGGTCAACAGCCTGTCCCGCTTTCAGGTCACGGCTCCCGCCAATCTGAACAATATCAAGCACGTTGTCCTTATCAGGCGTACACAGCAGTAAATCCGTAGTTCCTCCGCTTACATGAAATGCAGCAAAATGCTTTTCGCCTTTAACTAAATCAAGCCGCCCACAAGAATACAAAGCCGCCAACACATGGCCAATCTGATGAGAGGTCTTGTCAGGCTTGATATTATTAAAAGCCCCGATTGAATCAGCCGTTCCCTCACCTACCAGAAAGCAGGGCATATAAGAATCGTCCGCAAGTCTTGGCTTAAAGGAAACCCCGATAAACTCAGGCTTTTCTCCCTTATGAATAAGCTGACAAAGCATTTCAGGCAGTTGTTTTGTATGATGAAAAACAGCGTCCGACTGCCTTATGCCCCTTTCGCCAAGCTTTACAGGCAAAAGCTTTTTGCACTGCCTGACCTCCATTGAAACGGTATCAAGCAAAGCCGTCGAAGTGGTGTAATTACTTGTGTCAATACCTAAAACAAGGCTCATTTCTGAGCCTCTTCACTCTTTGAAAACGAGCCAAGAACACCGTTGACAAAAGCAATATCAGGCTCTTTTGCATATCTCTGAGTAAGCGAAACAGCCTCGCTGATTGCCACGTTCAAAGGAACTTTTTCGTCATACAAAGCCTCGTAAATAGCAAGCCTTAAAATAGCAAGATTAATCTTCGGTATTCTGCTTACAGCTCTTTTATTGCTGAATTTAGAAATAATTTCATCAATTTCATCAGACTTTTCATAAATTCCTCTTACAAGACTTTCAGCCTCTTCATCAAAAGGAAACTCATCAATCTCCTTTGCAAACATAAAAATATCGTCCAACGAATCATCTCTGAACAGCTTTTCAAATGACAGCAAAAATGCAGCCTCTCTAACGTCCCTTCTTTTAGCAGGCACAAAAACACTTCCTTTACCTAATGTGTAATATTATAGTATAATTAGCCAATGTTCTCCGACTCTTTAACTCCGCAGACCGTCACATTAACCTTTGCGACAGTTAGTCCAAGCATTGACTGAATGGAGCTTTTAACGGTTTCCTGAATAGTTTCCGCCGCCTTGACAGCCTTAGTTCCGCTTTCAAGAATAATTCCGATAGAAACACTCAGAACGTCGTCAACAAGACCAATTCTGATATTGCCGTAATTTTCCTGTCTGAACCAAATCTGACGAGGAGTTTTCATTACAGGAGCAATTCCCGCAACACCGTCGATTTCGTTAATGCAGTTTGTAATAATCTGTGCAATAACGTCCTGATTAATATGCAGGCTTTTTCCAACTTTTTTAGATACGTCGCTCATTAAGCAAACCTCCCCAAAAAACAATCCTTCAATTTATACTTATAAATATTATATCATATTCCATGATAACTTACAAGTATTTTTTGAAGGATTTTTTCTGATTTTCGTGAAAATCAAATATTTTACTGAATATCGTAAATTCTGATATTCTCATTTGCAACGGAAACTTCCGATAAAAGAATGTCTTTGATCTGAGCCGCCTCGCTTGCAACAAGACCGTCTGCGTCGGTTTTTACAACGATATTTGCGCTTTCTCCGTCAAGATAAACCACACATTCCTCAAAACCTGCCGCTTTGATAAGACTTTCGATTTTATTTTCAGACTCGATAAGTCCTGACATTGACGCTGCCTCCTCAGAGGCTACTTCTTTTTCCTCGCTTGTGGAATCTCCTCCGTTCATAATTGTTTGCAGAGTTTCAGTCGCTTCATCTCTTGCAGTCATTTTGTCAATTCTTGCCTGAGTAAAATAATCCTCGCCCTTTGCCTCGTTGCTGACAAGCTGTGCATCGCCGTAGTTTACGCTTTGATTTTTCACTACATCTGTGGATTTAATAGTGTTGTCAGCTCCCGAAAATGCATAGTTTATGTAAATCGCTATACCGAGAACAAGGGTCATTCCTGCAAGAATTATTTGTTTTTTACCAATGATCAAAGTTGGTTTTTTCATTTTTATTACCTCTTTCATTTATTGATTTTGCCCTCAACGCAAATTTTTCCGCTGGACAGATTAAGGGCTGCCTTTACAGCTTTAATGACTCGCTCGTTTACCTTTAAGTCACCACCTCCCTCGCATACTATTACCGCCCCAGTTATCTGAGGCTTGACGATTTTTCTGACAAGCGCCTGCTTAGTTCCGTCCTGTTCAATCATTACCACCTCGTTTTCATGCTTATTGCTGGATTTTTCACCGTCTGTATCGGTATATTCGCTGAGATTTTCAGCATATATGTACTCGGTTGTTCCCTCTAAGGTAACCATTACCTCGCATTCGCCTACCCCGTCAATTTTTTCAAGAATTTCTTTAAGCTCTTTTTCAGTCTGCTGTTTGTACTGCTCAGTTTTGTCATCGCTGTAAACGCTTGAAGTTTCCGCCGTACTCTCTACATTTTTATTCTTGGACGGAATAAATTCGGAGAAAAGTATCAGCCCCATACCTGCAAGTCCTGTCACAAGAATGATCTTAGTCTTTTTATCAAGACTGCGAATCTTTTCAGCCGACTGCTTGATTTTTGAAGTCTTCATTTTCTTCCTCCCTGACATTTACATTGATTTCCGTTTCGGATAAATCCTCACGAACAAGCTTTCTCGCCTGCTCCTCGTCCGAACTGTTTTCCACTGTTATATCAATTCTCGTTATTTCTATTTCATTGTATTCATTAATTTCTGAATATATGTTTAGCTCTGCCCCAATACTATTTTTATTAAGCTTTTCGGAAAAATATTCTTCAACTTTTTCATTTGCGGAAGCAATAACTGCCTCTGTTGTATATCCGCTTAAATCAACCGCCTCAAAATCGGAAGAATAGCTGTAATCACTTAATGAAAGCTGAAAATCTCCTCCTAAAAAAGGCGTTATTACCACCAGCACAAGCACCACTCCTAGAATTACATTAAGCTGTTTTTTCAGACTGCCCTCAGGAGCGGTAATGTCAACGAAAGTAGTGATTATTCCCATTGCACAGCCTATAAATATCACGCTTTTTATCAAATTCATTTTCAAGTCCCCACATTCATTGCTGTCATCATTACCACCGCTGTTGCGATTATGAAAACTATTGCATATGCCACCATTATGCTCAGTCCTATGGAAAGAACGGAATTTGTGCTTTTGAGAAATTCGGAAATTTCTTTCTGACCGAAAGCGTCATTTACAAGCTTGCCTGCCCACACCATAAATTTTATTGCAATAATAGTAAGCAACGGCTTGACAGCCATTATGAAAACAATGATTATACCGATACTTCCAACACCGCTTCTGATTACTCCAAGACTTCCTTTTACTGCGGAATAAGCCTCCGAAACTGAACTTCCGATAACCGGAATAAAGCTTGAAGTTGCAAATTTCACCACTTTTGACGCAACATTATCCACAGCACCCCCCGTCAGCCCCTGCAAAGACATAAGCCCTACAAAAATTGACATTACTGCGCTTAACGTCCATACGGTGCATTTTTTTACCGACTCGGCAATTCCCGAAAACTGCAAATTAGGATTTACCGCTGACACAAGCGTTACCGCCAGCACGATTGACAAAAAAGGTATTAAAATTTGTGAGGATACTACCGCCATTCCCTCGCAGATTAATAACATTACTGCGGTGTAGCTGCCTCCCGTTGTGACGTTTCCCACTGCCGAAACAACGCTTGAAAACAGCGGTATGTAGGAAATCATAAATTTGTTTATATTTTCCATAGACTCCTGCAAGGTGAGAAAGCTGTCGGAAATTGTGTCGCTCATTAAAACTATTGTGCTGAGAATTCCTGCAAGATTATAAACTTTTGCCGCCGAGCCTTTATCGGGACTCATGCTTTTCATTACAATGCAAATCAGCGAAACGGCAATGATTTTTCCAAGCATTACAACAGGCTTTTTTAAGGCGTCTGTAAACCATGCAATGAGCTTTTCAATTACATTTTCTGCTTTAATGTCATTTACAGACTGAGGATTTTTAATGGAAATTTTCTCCTCGTCAAGAATATTCAACACGTCGCTGTCAATACTGTCGCTGATGCTTTCGTTTATCTCACCGAGAATTTCATTAAGTCCATTATCATCTTCCGCAAAAACCGAAGGAGAAAATACTATCATCAGCAAAAACGCAACCAGAATTGATACTGCCTTTTTCATAACAAATCCTTTACTTTAAAAGTGTTTTTACAATTTCTATAAGTGCATTAAAAAGCGGCAGGGACACAATCAGCATGGCGATTTTTCCTGCAAGCTCCACCTGAGAAGCAAGAGCGTTTTCGCCGCAGTCCTTACAAAAATCGCAGGCGAATTGCGTAAGGTAACATATCCCAAGACCTTTGAAAATTATTTTCAGATACATTGTATCCATGCCGGCCTGATTGAACAGGTCGGATATTGATGAGGATATTCCCGTTACCGCACCTGCCGTTTTCAGAAGAATTATGCACACCGCCGCCAGCGTCAGTACCGTTTTTATTTCACGGCTGTCCTTTTCCACCACTTTGCATATTACCACAGACGTAATGCAAAAGCCTGCTATAAGTATAATATCCATATCAATACAGCCCGAAAATATCCTTTATGTTTTCAAAAAGACTTCCTATCTGATTGACAATCATCATCAGCACCACTATCAGACCTGCAAGAGTGGTCATCATAGCCTGCTCGTCACGTTCAGCTCTTTTCAGAAGCTGGTTAAGCACCGCCACTATTATTCCGATAGCCGCAATTTTGAATATCAGGTCAACGTCCATTTAATTCAGTCCTTTCCGTTGCTTTTATAGAAGAATAACCGCTATAAACGTCCCGCCGAGAAAACCCATAGCCTTATAGAGCCTGCACTTTTTTCCTGATTGCTCAGAAAGCTTTTTAATCCGTAGGGATAATTCTTTTTTATATAGTGATACAATGGCAAGCTGTCCCTCAATTTCGGTAGTTCCCAGCTCCTTAAAAAAGCTTTTTAAAAGAGCAGTTTCTTCATCATCAAAATCTGTCAGCAGTTGTGAACTTTCAAGTTTAATGAGAATATCCTCCCTGACTGTTGCTGAACTTGGGTTTACATTCAGAAAGTCAAAATCTCTGAAATCTCCGCTAAAATTAAGTCTTGATACTATTTCACCTACGGTAAAGCAGGAACAGTTAAGCATTATTTCAATTTCGCACACCATTCGGTATAGCTTTTTTACAGTTTGAAAATGCCGTTCAAGATTTTGAGCCTGCAAAACACCTATATAGCCACCTGCTCCAACTATCATTATACAGCCTATGAGCTTAATCATTTTTTCCTCCCAGCTTGCCGAATGAGGTCAGCTTTCCGCACATCGGACCTGTTCCTAGAATAGCATAGCAGTCGAACACTTTTTCTTTCAGCAGTCGGCTGATTACGGGACGTTTTTTCGCCTCCTCCATTGATGAGGCATGACAGGTTGCTACAATTTTTACTCCCGAATTTATGCAGTATTCCAAAGCCTCCAAATCCTCTTTACCCCCTATTTCATCGCATACCAGAATTTGCGGTGACATTACTTTTACAGCGGTCATAATCCCCTCATATTTATTGTAAGAAGTAAAAACATCGGTCATTATGCCTATCTGATTTTGCGGAATTCCCTCTGAGCAGGCTGAGATTTCTCCTCGCTCGTCAATCAGCGAAACACGGAATTTATTTCCCATAAGTCTTGTCAGATCCCTTAGAACAGTAGTTTTTCCGCTTGACGGAACGCCTGCTATAAGCAAGCCTTTTGCTCCGTCGGAAAAAGCCTTGTCAAATAATTCTTCACCGCAGCCGATAACTTCCCTTGCAATTCTTATGTTCACCGATGAAATATCCTTAACATTTTCAACTGCATAGCTTTTTGAGGGATTTAACACCGCACAACCGCAAAATCCGATTCTGCTGCCACCCTCCGCCGTTATGTAACCTCTTGTTATTTCACGCTGAAAGCTATGCAGAGAATTTTTGAACGCTCGCTGATAAACCGTTTCAATATCTTCTTTGAAAATATCAATTCCGTTGTCAGGGCTGTTCATAAGCCTTCCGTTTGGACAGACGAAATACTCCTTTGAAAAAACGGTAACGGAAAGTTTTCGACCCAATCTCATGCGGATTTCCTGTATTCTTGTGCTTTCCGTTTCGGGAATTGCACATATCGCCTCACAGATTTTCGGCGGAAGAATATTAAAAACATATTTCAGCTTGCTTATTTCTTTGACCATTCAATCACGTCCTTTACTTGTCCTATGTAATACTATGCTTGTACTCTGATAGTTAGACCTAAAACATTCTTTAAAAGAAATTGCAATTTATTCTTGAATTAATAAGTTGTTTATGATATAATAAAAAAGCAAGTGCATACTTAAAAAATATAAAGAACAAAGGAGTTTTAACAAATGAAATCTAATCTTACAGAAAACCAACTTAAAGTTTTAAACATGTCTCAAAGCATTATCGGCGAAATCCGAAAGGTTATCATCGGTAAGGACGATATTATTATTAAAGTACTGCTGTCAATTCTTGCAGGCGGTCATGTCCTTATTGAAGATATTCCGGGTGTGGGAAAAACTACTCTTGCAGTTGCTCTGTCAAAGGCTCTGTCCCTTAATTACAAGCGTTTGCAATTTACACCTGACGTTTTGCCTACGGACGTTACAGGATTTACCATTCTGAATAAAGAAACTCATAAATTTGAATATAAAGAGGGTGCGGCTCTGACCAACCTTTTCCTTGCAGATGAGATTAACAGAACTTCCTCGAAAACCCAGTCTGCTCTTCTTGAAGTAATGGAAGAAGGAAAGGTTACTGTTGATGGAGTTACTCACAAAACTCCCGACCCATATATTGTTATTGCAACTCAGAACCCAATCGGTTCGATAGGTACTCAGATGCTCCCCGAGTCGCAGATGGACAGATTTATTGTTAGGCTTACAATGGGTTATCCGAACCTTGAAAGCGAAGTTGCAATGCTGAAATCCAAGCAGAATCTTGTACCTGTTGACAACGTAAGGGCTGTTGTTACTGCTCAGGATATTGTTATGGCGAGAAAAGAAGTTGAAAACATTTATGTTTCCGATGAAGTGTTCACCTATATTGCATCTCTTGCGGCGGCTACAAGAAATCATGAGTTTATCAAGCTTGGTCTTTCTCCAAGAGGAACAATCGCCCTGCTCAGAATGACAAAGGCTACCGCACTTCTTAAAGGCAGAGATTATGTTATTCCCGATGATGTCATGTATGCTTTCAATGATGTTGTTCTTCACAGAATGGTGTTCAATTCAAAAGCTAAAATCAACGGCTATTCAGGTGCACAGATTTTAAGAGATATACTTTCAAGCGTACCTGTTCCTAGAATTGTCAGATAACGGAGGGCGTTTAATGCTTGTACTATATATATTCATTTTTATTACAGGTATGCTTTTCTATATCTTGTATGTAGGAAATTTTTCGTTTTATCTGTTCGCTTTTCTGCTTATAATTCCGCTGGTACTTTTGGTAATGCAGATTTATCTGTCCAGGAAAATTCAGGTTACTTTCTGCGGAATGCAAAAAAATATTGCACGGTCTTCCAGAATGCCTGTAACATTGAAAGTTACCAATCCTGCGAAGATTCCTGTGGCAAACCTCATTATTGAAATTGAATACGGCTACGGGATTGACAAACAACGCAGTCTTATGAAAATTAATACACCCATTTATCCGAAGAATACTCAGTATCTCACATTGCAGGTGACCGCAAAGCATTACGGCTCTCTGAAAATGCGTATAAAACGCTGTCGGGTGTGCGATATGCTCAATCTTTTCAAAATTAAGGTCAAAACGCCTTTGGAGCAGGAGATTTGCAGGGAATGTTCATTTACGGTTACTCCCGATTATATTCCTATTGAGAACAATATTGCGGATTATTCGGAAACAGAAATTGAAACCAATGAATATTCAAAACACCGCAAGGGTGATGACCCATCGGAAGTTTTCGACATTCACGAGTATATAGAGGGCGATAAAATCAATCGTATTCATTGGAAGCTTTCCATGAAACAGGACAAGACTATGGTTAAGGACTACTCTCTGCCTATTTCAAATTCTATTGTTTTGGCTGTAAATTTGAATATTGACAGCGAAAGAAAAGGTTTTATGGGAATTTACGACACTCTTATGGAAACGGTTTGTACTATTTCAGGCTATCTTGTTGAAAACGAAATACCTCATAAGATAATATGGCATGACTGCCTTCATAACGAGCTTATTGAAATGAATATTTCTGATGATGAGGAATATTCAACTTTTGTGGCAATGATTTTACAGACTCCTCTTTATGATAAAAATGATTTGACCATGATAAATTATATTAATGAAGATGAACGCTGTAAATGCGGACATTTAATGTATTTTTCTGCCGACTACAACGAAAATCTGAGCGGAGTAATGAACGACAGCGACCTTGCCAACAAGTATACCTATATGCTTATTTCCGACAGCCAGACTGAAAATGGCATAAACGATATGTTTGCAGACGTTGTTCCGATTTACAGAGGAAGAATTGCTCAGTCTGTTGAAGATATATGTTTGTAAGGGTGAAAAAATGAAAAAAGATAAAGTAAAACAAATAGATTTAGGATGCATAAATCAGAACGGAATTTATATTGAGGGAGATATTCTTTTGAAATCAGAAAGAAAATATACTCCGAAATATTATTTTCTGTTGCAGATTTTACTGTCACTGACAGCGGTTCTCTGCACATTATCAATGACGGTTTCGTTCATTACTGCTGCAAATGACAGTCTTAATGTAAACAAAATAATTTTGTTCTTCTATGCTTTAATAAGCGTTGTGGGATTTGCTTTGTTAAAACACAAAAGCAAATTCGTGAAAATCGGGGCAGGCTGTTTTACCGCCGTACAACTGTTTTTTCTGATTTCAAATTTTTCAAAGATTAAAACAGGTTTGTTTGTGGCAGTTGACAGCTATTTCATGAGAGCAGACCAACCAAACTCGGTATGGGGCAGTTATCTAAGTCATGTTCCGAAGGCAGATTATTCCTATTATTTAATGTACGTTTTTATTGCAGTAACAATGCTTCTCGCACTGGGCACGGCAATTTCCTGCATATGGAAAATTGATTTTCCTTTACTGTTTATTAGTACATTTCCATTCTTTGAACTAGGTATATACTGGGGTTGGGAAGCTCCCGCTCTTTCAGTGCTGGGGCTTATGATTTGCTGGGTGCTCTCTATTTCTCTGCACATTATCAACCATACAACCAACAAGGCGGGACGCAACAATACCTTTGCCGTTCATGAGCGCAAAAAAGCTTTTTATTTCACTTCCGAAAACGAAAAAGCTAAATTTTTCACGGTTTATATGAGATTTGTCTGCATTTTATGTGCAGTAATTTTTCTGATTGAGGTAAATTTCTCATGGATAACAGGATTTACAAGACCTGAAAAATTCGACACATACAGAAAAAATATTTCAAACGCTATGTCGAATTTTTCTTTCAATGACCTTGAAAACGCTTTTTCCGATTATGACGGCGGATTGGATTTATTCGGAGTAAAGGCTGTTGGCGGTACCAACGGCGGTATTATGGGAACAACTGAGGGAATAAGCTTTAACGGCTCAACCGCTCTGCAAGTGGAAACCAATTATTTCAGCAACACAATGTACCTCAAAGGCTACGTTGCAGGAGTTTACAATGACAACTGCTGGACGCCCGTACAAGTTGATGAAGAAGAACAGAAGTTTGACGATTACTTTACCTCTGCAAATCTCTGGGTTCAGGACTTGAATTATGCGATTTTTCAGAACAAATTTGCCAACTATTCAGCCAATGAAATTTCTGTAAAAGTCAAAGGTGCAAGCAAGAAATTTGCCTATGCGCCATACGGTGCGCTTTACACCAGCGACATTAACAACAGTGGTATGAAGCCTACCGTCGAGTCTTATGTAGGACTTGGTGAAAGCGATTATTCCATGTATTACTTTGATTCTTCTAGTCTGGGTTCAAACTGGATCAATGTGTCTGATAATATTTCAAACGCTTATTCCGAAAAAACAAATGCGGATACAGCCATTCAGGAATATGAAAATTTTGTTTATAACAATTATTGCGAAATTGCAGACTCAAACGCTTTACAACAAGCATATGATGAAATTGTAAATAATTATCTTAACTTAAGCGAATACGACGGTTCTGAAAATTCATGGTGTTTTGATGAAGTTTATTATGCAATCAAAGATTATCTTGCGGATAATTATACCTATTCCCTGACGCCTGGTGTAACTCCTGTTGGCGAGGATTTTATTGACTACTTCCTTACAGTTCAGAAAAAGGGTTACTGCTCTTATTTTGCAACGGTGGGAGTTGAACTGCTGAGAATGTTTGGATATCCTGCACGATATGTTGAGGGATATATGATTCTTTCTTCACAGCTTGGAGCAACAGATAAAAATGATGACAACAAGGTTTATAACATCAATATCAAAGACAAGTCAGCACATTCATGGGCTGAGGTTTATATTGACGGTGTAGGTTGGATTCCTGCGGAATTTACTCCGGGATATACAGACGATAATCCTAATCTGACCGATGAAGAAAAAGACCCCACAATTACAACTTCTGTTACAACTACTGCGAAAAAAGTTGACGGCAGTTCTTCAAAAGCCGAAACTAAAAAGACCGGTACGGCAAAATCAAACAATTCAAATGCGGTTTCTGAAAAAAATACAAAGATATCCAGTAGCAGTCAGAGTAATACTTCTTCTGTTGCAGAGTCCGAGGACAAAAAGATTTCAGGAGTTGTTAAAGGGATTTTCGTAATAATCGGAGTTATGATTATTGTTTCGGCGGGTTTTATAATCAGGCGGAAAATGAAACTTTCCCAGATGGAAAATGAATGCAACAAGGGCGATGAAAACCAACGAGTAAAGAATATTTATCGATACACGCTTAAATATCTGTCGCTTATTGACATAAGCTGTACACAAAATCTTTCGGACATTCAAACAGGCGTTGTTCTTACAGAAATATGCCACAAAAAAGGAATTACTGACATTGACGATAAAATTAATACTCTTTGCAAACTTGCGGTAAAAGCTCACATGAGCGGAGGAAAAATTTCTGCCGACGAGGCGCAAAAGGCTTACGAAATAATGAAATACATTTCCGAAAAGACTATTCGCCCACGACTAACCACACTTGGCAGAATAATCTCAATGTATGTCTTCGGACTTTATTAAACTCAATTAAAATATGGGTAGTGCGATATTTTTACGCATTACCCATTATTTTTTGCATAGAACACGCATATTATCCAATATTTAAAGTATATATAAAGGCAGCATCACATAACTTCTGCAATGTTGCTTTACT
The DNA here is from genome assembly GCA_051882035.1 of Hominimerdicola sp. Classification (GTDB taxonomy): domain Bacteria; phylum Bacillota; class Clostridia; order Oscillospirales; family Ruminococcaceae; genus Hominimerdicola. Next base: position 677 of record JBJERA010000278.1, on the reverse strand, counting down.
ACTAATAATTGGAGATATTTACATGAAAAAAATTATAATTTTATTTCTTTGCTGTATTCTGCTGACTTCGTGCATTCATGAAAATAATGATACAATTTCGCCTGAACGCATGAAAAAAATGCCTTATTCTTCTGTTATTCCTATTGTAAATAAGACGGAAAATACTGAAAAAAATATGTTCGAGCCTTTGAATTATGAAATTCAGAAAGCCGTATGGATTTCATATATTGACCTTGCACCAAATCTGACGGAAAAAACAGAAAGTGAATTTCGTTATAATTTCAAGAAAATGTGCAAGAACGTGTCTGAACTTGGCTGTAATACCATTTATCTGCACCTGAGACCTTTCGGGGACGCAATTTATAACTCGGAAATATACCCTGCATCAAGGTATATTACAGGTGTGGCGGAAAAATCTGCCGATTTTGACCCTCTGGAAATAATGCTGGAAATTGCACACTATTATGGCTTGTCAGTACATGGCTGGATTAATCCTCTGCGTTGTGAAACCAAGGAAACTATCATGAATTATTCGGGAAATTATCTCATAAAGGACTGGCTTGATGAGGGTGACGGAAAAATCTGTGAGGTTGAGGGTGACGAACATTTATGGCTTAATCCTGCGTTTGAGGAAGTCCGTCATCTTATTGCAGAGGGGGCAAAGGAAATTGCTGAAA
>JBJERA010000277.1:0-4455 GCA_051882035.1 Hominimerdicola sp. | reverse complement strand
TAAAATATCAGCAACTTCCAATGAACTCATAAGACAAGCATCAAAGCCAATCCATTCAAGCTTTTTATTTTGCTTGCCGACAGAATTATTCAAGGAAGCCTGAATTTCCTGCAAGTTAAGCAAATCCTCAAAATTCTCATCATAGCCATATCCCAAAACAGGTCCGGAACCATGGTCCCAAAGAATAAGACCATATTTATCAGACTCATAATTAGTAAGACCATAATTAATAAAGCTACTCAGCGTATCAGCATCGCCCATATTCAATGCTTCTTCGGTAGAAATTTTCTCAAATCCACCGTCAGAAAGCCTCAGAATGGTGTTTTCATCAGCGGAAATTCCGTCAAGCTTCCACTCGCTTGCACCGCCTGTGTACACAAGAATATTGTTGTTTTCCGTGTCAACAGTAGCATTCATCATTTCTGTCAAATCAAGGCTTGCACTGCCGTGCTCTGATTCCAAATCCGAACCAACCATGTAAATCATAATTGTCTGACTGTAAACCGTACCCGTTGACTCCAATGAAGAAGTCTTGTCAATTATTCCATCAATAGGCTGATTCAAAGTTGTCGCAGCCGAACTTCCGCTGCTGTCATCAACCGTGCTGTCAGCTGCCGATGAATCGCCACCAATAGCCTTTTTAACAGCAGCCTGACTGCTGCTACTGTCATTGGAACACCCAGTCAAAACTGTTGCTGTAAGTACAGTTGCAACTACCCCGGCAAATACTCTTTTAAAAATTTTTTCTGTCTTTTTCATATTAGATTTCTCCCTTATAATAAATTTTTATAATAAAATTATATCAAACTCGACGAAATATGTCAAGCACCAGCAGCTTGGTTATGTGTTAAGTTTATGTGAGCTTAATGAAAACTGCGTAATATTTATCAAAATTAAAGAGCGAAAGCAGTATCGCTTTCGCTCTTTATATAAAAATATATTAAACCAACTGAATAATAGCCATTTCAGCAGCGTCACCACGACGTGGACCAATCTTAATAATCTTGGTATAACCGCCGTTTCTGCCTTCATAAGAAGGTGCGATGTCGTCAAAAAGCTTCTTAGCAACGGACTCCTTAGTTACATAAGCGAGTACCTGACGCTTTGAGTGAAGGTCGCCTGCTTTGCCCAAAGTAATCATCTTTTCGGTCATAGCAGCAACTTCCTTAGCTCTTGTTACAGTTGTTTCAATCTTACCGTTTTCGAGAAGAAAAGTAACCATAGCTCTGAGCATTGCCTTTCTCTGGTCACTGGTTCTTCCCAGCTTTCTTGTGCCTGGCATAGATTTTCACTCCTTACTTTAATTATCGTCCTCAGAATTAAGCTCGTAACCCAAAGAGTGGAGCTTCTCCTTAACCTCGTCGAATGATTTCTTACCGAGGTTTCTGACTTTCATCATTTCTTCTGCGGACTTTTCAATCAAATCGTTAACTGTGTTAATTCCTGCACGCTTTAAACAGTTAAATGAACGCACGGATAAGTCAAGTTCCTCAATGGTCATCTCAAGGATTTTTTCCTTACCCTTGTCATCTTTTTCAACCATAATCTCAACGACGTTTGTCTCTTCCGACAAATCAACGAATGGATTCAGATGCTCGTTGAGGAGTTTGGCTGCCATTGATACAGCTTCCTTAGCAGATATAGTACCGTCTGTCCATACATCCAAAGTAAGCTTATCAAAATCAGTAATCTGACCTACACGAGTGTTGTCAACTGTGTAGTTTACTTTCAATACCGGCGAATAAATACTGTCCACAGCGATTACACCGATTGGCGCATTAGTCATGTAAGACTTATTCTTTTCAGCGGAAACGTAACCACGACCTCTGTCGATAGTAATTTCCATATAAAGCTTAGCACCAGCTCCCAGTGTAGCAATATGCATATCAGGAACAAGAATATCTACCTCAGAGTCAGTCTTGATGTCACCGGCAGTAACAACACATTCTCCCTCTGCTTCAATGTAAATAGTCTTAGGTCCTTCACCATAAAGCTTTGCAGTTAAACCCTTGAGGTTAAGGATAATTTCAGTTACGTCTTCCTTAACTCCCGGAATTGTTGATAGTTCATGGTGTACGCCGTCAATCTTTACAGCAGTAACAGCCACACCTGGCAAAGAGGAGAGCAGTACACGTCTCAGGCTGTTGCCGAGAGTAATACCATAGCCACGCTCCAGAGGCTCCAGAATAAACTTACCGTATGTTCCGTTGCTCTTTAGCTCGGGCGTTTCGATTTTAGGCTTTTCTATTTTTTCAAGCATTTAAAACCCTCCTGTTTAAACTCGAATGTTTTTATCACGATTAAAACTAATTCCAAAACATATCAAGTATGTCCCAAGGGCAGCAGTAACGCCGCCCGAGAGAACCACTATCAATACATTACTTAGAATACAACTCTACGATGAGGTGTTCCTCGATATCGTAATCAAGGTCTTCCTTAACAGGCATACGAACAACCTTTGCTGTCTGATTGTCCTTGTTTACATCAAGCCATGAAGGAGCAGCTATTGCAGCCTTAGCCTCGATAATCTGCTTGAACTTATCGCTCTTCTTGCTGTTTTCCTTCAAAGAAATAACGTCGCCGACCTTAATTCTGTAAGAAGGAATGTCAACTCTCTTGCCGTTTACTTCGTAGTGACCGTGAACAACGAGCTGGCGAGCCTCACGTCTTGTAGATGCAAGACCCATTCTGAATACTACGTTATCAAGTCTTGACTCGAGAAGAGTAATAAGGTTTGCACCTGCCTGTCCTTCCATCTTCTGAGCAATCTCAAAAAGGTGATAGAACTGCTTCTCAAGTACGCCGTAGATAAACTTCAGCTTCTGCTTTTCCTTCAACTGAAGACCATATTCAGAAACCTTTTTTCTCTTATTAGCGTTAGGATCACGCTTTGTTTCCTTAGAAATACCCATTACAGCCGGGCTGATTCCGAGAGCTTTACATCTCTTCAAAATTGGTTCTCTACTTACTGCCATAGTAAATACCTCCGTTTTCTAATTTGTTATCGGATCTTTAAGCATCATGCCTTATCCGACTTTGAGTAAACTTCAAACTCAAATTGATTTATTATACACGTCTTCTCTTAGGAGGACGGCATCCGTTATGAGGGATAGGAGTAACATCCTTGATGAGTCTTACTTCAAGATCCTCTGACTGCAAAGCACGGATAGCTGCTTCACGTCCAGCACCAGGACCCTTTACGAAAACTTCAACAACTTTAAGACCATGCTCCTTAGCAGCTCTTGCAGCAGTTTCAGCAGCTGTCTGAGCAGCGAATGGAGTAGACTTCTTAGAGCCTCTGAAACCAAGTCCGCCTGCTGAAGCCCAAGAAATTGCATTTCCCTGCATATCAGTGATAGTTACGATTGTGTTATTGAAAGTAGACTGGATATGAACCTGTCCCTGTTCAATGTTCTTTCTTTCACGACGACGGCGAACCGTAGTCTTCTTCTTAGCCTGAGCCATTGTTCACACCCTCCTTTACTTCTTCTTATTAGCGATTGTCTTTACAGGACCCTTACGAGTTCTTGCGTTGGTCTTAGTTCTCTGTCCACGAACAGGGAGACCCCTACGGTGACGAAGACCACGATAACAACCGATTTCTGTAAGTCTCTTAATATTAAGAGCAACTGTTCTTCTGAGGTCGCCCTCAACAGTCAAATTGTGATCAATATATTCACGTAATTTTGCTACGTCGTCCTCAGACATATCCTTTACACGAGTATCAGGATTTACACCTGTCTCAGCAAGAATCTTAGTAGCAGTCTTCTGACCAATGCCATATACATAAGTAAGAGCAATTTCAATTCTCTTATCTCTTGGCAGGTCGATACCAGCAATACGAGCCATTATTTAGCTGCACCTCCATTATTGGTTTGTTAGCCCTGACGTTGTTTGTGCTTAGGATTCTGGCAGATTACCATGATCTTGCCTTTTCTTTTGATAACCTTGCACTTCTCGCAGATTGGCTTAACTGAAGGTCTTACTTTCATTGAAATACCTCCTTTAATTATAACGACAAGAATTTACATTCTTAATAACTATAAGCAAAGCTTTTATAAATTACTTTGCTCTCCAAGTGATTCTTCCCTTTGTCAAGTCATAAGGTGACATTTCGACCGTTACCTTATCTCCGGGTACGATACGAATGTAATTCATACGAAGCTTACCCGAAATATGAGCAAGAATTTTATGACCGTTTGAAAGCTCTACCTGGAAAGTTGCGTTAGGCAATGCCTCAACGACAGTACCTTCAAGTTCGATTACATCTTCTTTTGACATTAAAAAACCTCCCCATCAAGGTTATGGGTCTGCTGAAAATCAGTTTGGGTTTCCAACTCATTAATCAGCTTTCGTAATTTTTTGTTTGACAAGTCCTGTGTATCAATAACTATACCCACAGGCGAAATGTGTTTCGGATTTTTCCGCTTTGGCTTTTGGAGCTTACGCTCCCTG
>JBJERA010000276.1:0-20942 GCA_051882035.1 Hominimerdicola sp. | reverse complement strand
GCTGCCCTCTCAGACAGCTTATTTATTTTATCACAATTGAAGCCGCTTGTCAATACATTTTTCGACTTTTTATTTGTTTTGTATGTTTGCACTATAAATTTTATATCTTCATTCCATTTTTAATTATTATGACGATAAAATACACTATTTAATGATAAAAAGCGGATAAGAACCCGCTTTTTATCATTATATCAGAGCATTATTTCTTCCGAAATGCTCGGTACATATTCCTCATTATCTATAATATAATCCACAACCTTGCAGTAAAAATCTGTTGGATTCATCCGTATTTTTCCTCTGATATAATTCGCCTGCTCCTCATCGGGTGCAAACAATGTTATGTCCATAAGCACTAAATCATTATCACAGCAGCGGCAATGTACTTGATAACCCTTTTCCTGCTTTTTTATGTCAAAGGTTATATCACGCTCATTTTTAAGCTTTGCAAACAATCTCAACCCGGCAGCATAAATTTTATCACGAAAACTCTTAGGAACTTGCTTCTTAAAACTTTCAGCACCCTCAACTCCCTTTTCGGTAAGCTGATAATACTCCGTCCCGTCAATTTCTGTAATTATAATAGTACCGTTTTTCAGCATAGCACTGATTGCCTCTGTATATATAAAATAGTTCACTACACCCTCGCCTGTTGCTATTTCCGTCAACTGGTTAGGTGTACATAGTTGGTTTATCTGATTTAAAAAATACGCCAAAAGAATTTGTACCTGATAAACATCCGATATGTTCCTCATATCGTCAGAAATAAGCTCCTCCGGTTTTTGAATCAAGCTATCAATCCTCCTTTGGGAAACTATCTAAAAATTTGGGTATTCGAGCATATGATTTAAAATCGCTATATTCACAGCCGCCTCAACACACGGAACAGCTCTAGGAACAACGCAAGGGTCGTGTCTTCCTTTCACAACAAGAGTTTCATTCTTCATTGCAGAATAATCAATAGTTGCCTGCGGTTGAGAAATTGACGGAGTAGGCTTAAACGCAACCTTCAAAGTAATAGGCATACCCGAAGAAATTCCGCCTAAAATTCCTCCGTGATTATTGGTTTTAGTTAAAACATGACCGTCCTCATTTACATAAAACTCATCATTATTTTCAGAACCGTTAATTTTAACACAGTCAAAACCAAGTCCGAATTCCAAACCCTTAACAGCAGGAATACCAAAAATTAGCTGAGCAATAGTATTTTCAAGTCCGTCAAACATTGGCGAACCAATTCCGGCAGGAACATTTATAGCGATACACTCAATAATTCCGCCAACGCTGTCCTGATTCATTCTTGCATTGTCGATTTCCTTAATCATTTCATTTCCCTGAACATCAACAATTACAGGAAATTCCTTTGCACGGAGTTCTCTGATATCGTCCTTTGTGGTACTAATAGGGTCGAATTTTTTGTCCTCAACGCCATGAATTTCTGCAATATGAGCGCCTACATAAATGCCTCTTTTTTCAAGAATCTGTCCCGCAACAGCTCCTGCAAAGCAAAGAGGCGCAGTAAGTCTGCCCGAGAAATGGCCACCGCCCCTTACATCGTTAAATCCTCTGTAACGAAGTGCGCCTGTATAATCTGCATGACCAGGTCTTGCAAGCTTTGAAAGATTTGAATAATCCTGTGAGTGCTGGTCTGTATTTGCAATTACAGCACAAAGAGGCGTACCCGTAGTTTTTCCGTTGAGATAACCCGACATAATCTGCGGAATATCCTTTTCTCTGCGCTGAGTAGAGGTCTTGCTCTTTTTCGGGGCACGTCTTGCCATAAATTCCATGACTTTATCCATATCAATAGTTTCTCCCGGCGGTACGTTGTCCATAACCACTCCTATTGCAGTACCATGACTTTCACCGAAAATAGTGAAACCCAAATTATTATAAAAGGTTGATGACATTTTACTTCCTCCTATCAGTAATTTCAAATTACATTTATTGAGTAAACCCAAAGTCTTTATTTTTTACTTTTATATCATCATCTGTAAAAGCATAATTATTATTAAGATTTTTTCAGCCGATTCATAAATGCCAGTAAACTGTTTCAACAGCCATAAATTTCCTCTTTTAATCAATCACCTGAAAAGAGCCTCCAAGGCTTTTGTAAACCTCGAAAAAGTCCGGATAAGACTTTCTCACACATTCTGCCCCAAGAATTGTAAGCGTATCCTCGCATCTTGTAGCCGCAACAGCCATAGCCATAGCAATTCTATGGTCATTATAAGCCTCAACAACACCGCCTCTGAGAGATTTCACTCCCTCAATTTCAAGCCTGTCCTCAAAAGCCGTAACCTTTCCGCCGATTTTATTCAGACAATCAGTTATAGCTTCAAGTCTGTCGCTTTCCTTAATGCGAAGTCTGGCAACATTTGTAATATGGCTTGTTCCCTCGCAAAAGCTTGCAAGCACCGTTAAAATCGGCACTAAATCAGGAATATCCGAGCAATCCAAGCTAAATGCTTTAAGACTGTTACCTTTATTATACACTATTTCTCTGCATATTTCAATAATTTTTTTGTCACCCTGAAAAGATTTTTCATTAAGTCCCGAAATTTCTATGTCAGAACCTAGAGAATTTGCCACCTCGAAGAAAGCTTCCTGAGAATAATCTCCCTCAACTGCACCTGAAAATGCAGTAAGCTTCTGACCGCCCCTGACGAAATATCCCTGCTCAGTTTCAGTTACTTCACAGCCAAAATTTTTTAGGCATCCGATAGTAATATCCACATAAGGCTTTGATTCAAGGTGAGAAGTAAGAATAATTTCGCTGTCGCCCTCCAACAAAGGCAACGCAAACAAAAGTCCCGTAATAAACTGAGATGAAATGCCTCCGCTTATGTAGAATTTGCCTGCCGTAAGCTTACCCGAAACGGAAAACGGCATAGTATTATTATAATCAAATGTAATTCCATGCTTTGGAAACTCTTCAAGATATGGAGTAATCGGACGTTCAGGAAGTTTTCCATGTCCATGAAATTCCGCATTTACCCCCAAAGCGCAAGCCACAGGAATTAAAAATCTAAGTGTAGACCCCGATTCACAGCAGTCAAGCACAGCCTTTTCGGGAACTTTTTCAATTCCGTTTATAACAGCCGTATTGTTTTCAAAAGAAATATCCGCACCTAATGCCCTCATTGCGCCAATCGTTGCAAGAATATCCACTGACGGATATAAATTACTAATAACCGATTTTCCTTCTGCCAAAGCCGCCGCAATAATCATTCTGTGAGCCACGCTCTTAGACGGCGGAACGGTTACTTTTCCCGACAATTTTTTAGGATTTATTTTTAAGTTCATAAAATTCCTCCGCTATTTATTTTCAAAACTATATAAATCATCTTTGTAAAACTGAATCATTGAATCTTTGGTGGTTTGTCGCATTACCTGATATACATTATAGCAATCAACATAAGGCGAAATCAATCCCAAAGTTGAAACTCCCCACAAAAAGCAGTTCAAACCGACATACTCTGACGGCAAAATCCAGAACAGAAACATGGGAACAATCCCCAGTACAAAAGGCAATAAACACATAAGCACAAACCTTTTTCTTGAAAGAGGATATGACGCAAGAGCCACAGCAGTGAAACTTTTAGGCATAATCCCAATGTAAACATTTGCAGATTTTGGATAAACTATACCATGAAGAATTTCATGAACCAAAAGCAATGGAAAACTGCACAAACAACCTAAAACAATAAACAGCGGTTTCGGCAAAAAATTCTCTGAGAAAAAGACTTTGCAAAACATTGACACAGCTAAAAATAATATAAATGGTATTAAAAAGTGAAATGCCTTTATCTGCATTTCAACCATATTTTTTGGAGATTTCAGCTTCACTGCATTTGTGGGAAGTTCCCCCTGCTGATATTGTGCAACATCATCAACGATACCAATCCATTTTAATTTCGCCATTACATTCCCTCAATAATCTCAGCAATCTGAGCCTCGGCAATTTCCTTGCCATACTGATTTTCACCAAAGCACATCATCTCGCCAATTTCTTTCTGGAAAACAAATCTCAGCTTGCCGTCACGCACCTTTTTATCGGTGTAAAGCTTTTTAATAAGCTCATTTTTGTCAATGTAATCAGGAATTTCAACAGGAAGGCCTGCTCTTGAATAGAGAGAAATAACCCTCTCAGCATTTTCATGACTGATAAATCCAAGCTTTTCACCCAGTTTAGCCTGAGCCACCATTCCAATGGAAAGCGCTTCGCCATGCAAAAGCTTATAGTCAGAAACAGTTTCAATAGCTCTGCCTACGGTATGTCCCAGATTAAGCACCTCACGAAGTCCCGATTCCAGTTCGTCCTGCATTACAACATTATATTTTACTTGACAGTTACGCTGGGCAATGTATTCGCAAGCCTCAGTATCGCATTCAAGAACCTTTTCAATATTCTTTTCAAGATATTCAAACATTTCCAAATCTCCCAGACAGCCATGTTTAATCGTTTCAGACAAACCGCTTGAAAGCTGTCTTTGGGGAAGAGTTTTCCAAGTATCAATATCAATGTAAACCTTTTTCGGCTGATTGAAAAGTCCTATAAGATTAGTAGCAAGCGGAGTATCAACCGCAGTTTTTCCGCCCACAGAAGCATCCGCCGCCGAAAGCAAGGTCGTAGCAAAATTTATAAAAGGCACTCCCCTGCCGAACGTACCTGCAACAAAGCCGGAAAGGTCAGTAATCACTCCGCCTCCCACAGCAATAACACAGCAGTCACGACGATAGCCTTTTTCAAGCATAGAATCCTCCACAAACTCTTTCATCTGCCTTGTTTTAGACTTTTCACCCTCGGGAATAACAAAAAGGTCAGCCTTGAATCCTGCTGAATGAATTTTTTTATAAATGCTCCTACCGTATAGATCCACAACGATTGAATCAGTAACAACCGCAAATTTCTTTATTTTTCCTACAAGACCATTTTTTAAGTCTTTAATAAGCGTATCAATCAGATCATGACCAATTTCGATATCGTATGAATCGTCAACAACCTTTTTAAGCTCACAGTAAAATTTCATTTTTATCAGCCTTTCAGTTAAATAAGTAAGCAACAAAAGCCTATTGCTTTACTGCTTTAAATCACATTCATTTTCAATTATATCATATTAATTCGCTTTTGTAAACATAAATTTTGTTTTTATAGCAAAAAGGACGGAAAAATCCGCCTTTTTGCAAAAATTATTCAGAACCTGTCCACATAGGATTTGCGTGCGGATTTTCGAGCATAATTTTGTTGCAGACAAGGCAAAAATGCGCAGGCGGGCTGGCGCCCGGCAAGCATTTTTAACGCAGTCTGCGGCAAAATTTGCCGAAAAGACGTGCGTATATGCCTATTTGGACAGGTTCTCATTGCCGTCATCAAGAGGCTTGCCTGTAAATTCAGCCATAGCCTTGATTTTCTCCATTGCAGACGCAAACTGTGCAGGAGTAAGGGACTGAGCACCATCGCTCCATGCATTCTTTGGATCGTTGTGAACCTCAATTTCAAGGGCGTCGCAGCCAACCGCAACTGCACCCAACGCCATTGGCTCAACCAAAGACGCAATACCGGTGGCATGGCTTGGGTCAATGGTAATAGGAAGATGAGATTTCTGTTTCAGCAGAGGAACAGCCGACAAATCAAGAGTATTTCTTGTTGCAGGCTCAAAAGTTCTGATACCTCTCTCACAAAGAATTACATTAGAGTTGCCCTCAGACATAATGTATTCAGCAGACATTAAAAGCTCCTGCAATGTACTTGAAAAGCCTCTCTTCAAAAGAACAGGCTTGTTGCTTCTTCCCAAAGCTTTAAGCAATGTGAAGTTCTGGGTATTTCTTGCGCCAACCTGAACAACGTCTACATCAGAGAAGTAATCCAGGTCTGACAAGTCCATAATTTCCGTAACAATAGGCAGACCTGTAACCTGTCTTGCCTTTATAAGCAGGTCAATGCCTTCCTTGCCAAGTCCCTGAAAAGCGTATGGAGAAGTTCTCGGCTTGAAGGCACCTCCTCTGAGCATTGTTGCTCCTGCCTCTTTTACAGCAATAGCAGTTGTAATAATCTGCTCCTCGGACTCAACAGAGCAAGGACCTGCAATAACATTAAGTTTTCCTCCGCCGATTTTTCTTCCTCTTACCTCAATAACTGTATCGTCAGGGTGGAAACGTCTGTTCGCATTCTTATAAGGCTCCTGAACACGCTGAACCTGCTCAACGCACTCCTTAGCCTGAACGGCATCAATGTCAACGCTTGTAGTATCACCTACAAGGCCAAGAATAGTGGAATGAATGCCCTTTACCAGATTTGCTGTAACATTGTAGCCGGAAATCCAATCAATAAGCTCTTTAATCTTATCGTCGCTTGTGTTGTTCTTCAATACAATAATCATTTTTATTCCTCCGTATATAAAAATTTGATAATAAAAAAGCCGTGACTTTTCTATACTAAAAGCCACGACTAAATAATACAAGTACAGCTGAAAATTCAATCAGTCCGCATTAACCGCAAGCTTTCTTTACACGCCAAATAAACTTGAAACCATAATAGCTCAAGCTCATAAAGAAGTATGTAAAGACAGCAGTAAAAATTATTGCAGACATATTTCAGTTCCCTTTCATATCATTTCTAAACAGTTATAAACTGTGTTAATGACATTATACTCTCGCATCAGCCTTTTGTCAATACGATTTAAACTTTTTAGTCATCTTGCACATCTATAAACTATTTAATTTTGTAGTTTTCAACCAAATGATACACCTTAATGTCAACCAAAGCGTCTGTTTCAATTCCGTCGGCAGTATACTCTTCCGAAAAAACTTTTCCGTCAACCCTGATTGTATTAAGAAGTCCCGCCTTGTCAAACGGCAATAACAGCTTACAGCGAACGCATGACTGGGGTAACGCTTTCTGAATTGCTTCAAGGAGATTGTCAATTCCCGTACCGTTTTTAGCGGAAATCTTAACAACGCTTTCGTCCTCTCCAACTTCAAGCTTATCAATATAAGGCGCTTTGTCACACTTGTTTAACACCGTAACAACAGGTATCCCCTCACAGCCTAAATCGTTCAGAAGTTCAAGAGTAACCCTTGCCTGCTCCTCACAGTCGTCAGCAGATGCGTCACATATATGAAGTATCACGTCCGCATTAGCCGCCTCTTCCAGCGTGGACTTAAAAGCTTCAACAAGATGATGAGGCAGCCTACTGATAAGACCTACTGTATCAACAAGCATAACGCTTCTGCCATCAGGCAGTTCAATAGAACGTGAAGTTGTTTCAAGCGTTGCAAACAGCTTATTTTCCGCAAGGACACCCGCCTCTGTAAGAGTATTAAGCAGTGTTGATTTTCCTACGTTTGTATATCCGACTATTGCCGCAATAAGCACTCCGTCCTTTTTACGCCTTGCACGCATAAGACCTCTGCGTTTTTCAATTTCTTTCAGTTCACGGGTAAGAGCCTCAATTCTAGTTCTTATGTGTCTTTTATCAGTTTCAAGCTTGGACTCACCGGGACCTCTTGTACCTATTCCTCCGCCTTGTCTTGAAAGATTTACTCCCATTCCTGCAAGTCTTGGCAGACGATATTTATTCTGAGCAATTTCAACCTGCAAACGTCCCTCATGAGTAGTGGCACGTTGTGCAAAAATATCCAAAATGAGCATCGTTCTGTCAATAGTATGAACCTTGCACACATCTTCAATATTTCTAATCTGAGTTGCTGTCAGCTCGCAGTCAAAGATTATCTGGTCAATTTCCTCACGCTCGCAGATTTCAGCCATTTCTTCCAGACGTCCTGAACCTATGCAGGACGCAGTATCAATGCTGGGTCTGCGCTGAACCACTCTTACTATAACCTCTCCGCCTGCGGTATCAGTCAGCTCTTCCAACTCGTCAAGAGAACGATTCACATCATACTCGCCCAAATCAACCACCGCAAGCATAATTCTTGCTTTCTTTTCTGTATTATCAAACATTTCAGCCATATAATCTCCTCCATATTGCTATAAATACCAATAATAATATTATTTTCAAAAGCATTACAGCTATTCTTTCAGCAAATAATAATTGTTGTATTGCCTTAATATATCATATACCAAAATAATTGTCAATAGCTGATAAATTACCATGCAAAAAATATTTTTTAATCTGCTGAATATTTCCTTATTTTGCGTCAAAAATAATCCCAAAGGACTTGCGGAACCGATAACGCAAGAGCTTAGGCGGCACAGCCGTAAAATTATATCGGGGAAAGGTCAAAAAGTATATGAACAAATTCAGCTTAAAAGACACGAAATTAGGAAAAACTCTCGGCGTAAAAGGACTTTACATTACTTTGGGTGCTTGCATTCTGGCAGTGGGAGGAGCAGGAGTTGCCGCATATAATAAGACAGTAAACAATATTAACGACAGCCTCAGCATATCCCAGCCTGACAGCAGTATTGCCGAAGAGCAGGCAGACAATAAGAAAACCGACGTTGCAAAAGATTCTTCATCATCTGCCGAAAATCTTGATGAAAAAACACAACCTAATGTTATGCCTGTAAACGGCGAAATTCTTAATCCGTTCTCAAACGGAGAGCTTGTAAAATCCGAAACTCTTGGAGTATGGAAAACCCATGACGGTGTTGACATAAAAGCTGATAAGGGTACTGCTGTAAAAGCTATGAACAAAGGTAAGGTAACAAAAATCTGGGAAGACCCTCTCTGGGGATTTTCCATGACAATAGACCATGGAAACGGAATTGTAGGACATTACTATAATCTCTCCAAAACAATGAATGTTTCCGAAGGTGATACCGTTAATGCAGGAGAAACTATCGGAACAATCGGAGATACTGCCGATATTGAATCTGCTGAGCTTTCACACCTGCATTTCGGATTAAAGCAAAACGATGACTGGATTGACCCAATAGAATATATAAATCCTTCATCGAAATGAAAACGCCTTCTTCTATTAATCCCCCATAATATAATAAAATCTGCCCTGCACTAAACTGCGGGGCAGATTTTATTCAGTCTTGTGTACAGGTTCTTAGGTCTTTGTTGTTTATTCTTCCAAATTGACACTTACCTGCTTGTTGATGCTGATACTATCCTCTGTAACAATGCAGTCATAAGCAAGAATGTTAACCCCAGCAGACCTGCATTCTTTTAACTTATCAGCAAAAGCCTTATGAGTAACTGCGTTAGGAGTAAAATATTTCACATTTTCCATTTGAATAACAAAGAAAACATAAGCCTCATAGCCGTTTTTCTTTGCATCAATAAGCTCGGTAATATGTTTTAATCCCCTTTCGGTAGGAGCATCAGGAAACATAACAACACCGTTATTTTCAAGCGTAACTCCTTTGACCTCTACAAAAATCTTTTTATGCTGCGTTTCAATGTAAAAATCAAAGCGTGAGTTAAGATACTTACATTCAGGCTTAATCATGGTGATATCAGGCACAAACTTCCCGCTTTTTGCCCACTCGCCAAAAACCTTGTTAGGCGACTGACTGTCCATATTTATCAGCCTACCGTCTTTGACAACAGAAATCAAATCATATTTTGTCTTTCGTGCAGGGGAATTATTTTCTTCCAGAAAAACTGTTGCACCTTTTATAAGAAGTTCCCTGCATCTGCCAGTATTTTTAACATGAACAACCTCTTCACAACCGTTAACCTCGCAAATAGCAATAAATCTGTTGGGACGTTTGCAGAACACAGCTTTTTTTATGTTTTTATATTTCATAAATTTTTCTCCAAATCAACAGTAGGATTCGTTATTTTCTCATACCTAACATTTTAACATATAAAACTTGGCAATGCAAGCGAAATATTACTCTTTCAAACTTTTATCAAAATTTTTGAACGGTTAAAAAACTATATCAAAAAATTCCGCCCCGATTTTTCGGAGCGGAAATATGTTTGTTATTCTGCCGTTTCTTCCTCTTCATCATCATTGGAACATGGAACATTGCGGTCTTCAAGGCTCTTAGGAAAAAATTCCGAAGTCGGGAAATTAATCTTCTCAAAAAGCTCACATGGCGAATCGGTAGTGTTTGAGCACTCTTTAAGAGGTACACAATAATCATAGATTGGAATAAGAATAGGCACAGGACGTTCCAGCTTAACAATAGAGAATAACCCGATAGTAATCTTCACTATCTTTTTTGGCATATGAACAGGCTTAGGGCTGCAACCCTGACCTTCATCGCAAGAAACATCGCAATCACATGGCGAAACAGGCGGACAAGGCTTGCACAAAAGTTTCAAATCAAGCACAATAGGGTCAACCACGCTTACAGCAGCTCTTGGCAGACTTGAAGTATTACAGCAGCCTTTAATCTGAGGCATATTCATATCTTCGGAAGAAAATTGCTTTGTATTTCCCTCGCTGCCAAACAGAATAACCTTTTTGCTGAACCTAGCCGTACCGGTAACTATCATAGGAGTCTGACTATTGCAGGAAAGAACCTCCAAATCCACCTTAAAGGTGTACGATATGTCCACTGAATAAAAGCCTTTGTTAAACGGTACTGGGTCAATCGAGAAGCTTACGTCCATGACCTCAACACATCGGTTTTTCACATGTGCCGCATTGTCAATGATCTGCTGGTCACAAGGCGAAAGATTTACCAATAGATCTTCAAGACAGTCCTGCGAGGAACAAGAATCAAATACCCTCATTGCCTCAATGCACACTGCCTCTTTAAAGCAGTTTTTTTTTGCCAAATCACTCATAAAAAATCCTCCTAGCATCAAAATAAGTTCTACGGAAGCAGTAATTTCTTACTTCCATATATCTTATTCGCTAAGAGGAAAAAGTGTGCCAAAAATAGCTTTTTATTCTGAAATAAAATTAGAAATCCATTATATTTTCAAGGTTGATATCATTGTGCTGCATTCATTGCAACTGCAAAATCATACGAAGAACCATGTTTGCCCTCGAACCATGTTTGCCCTCTAAGATTGAAAATATAAACTAATCAGGTATTCTTATCAACCTCATGGAACTTTTTAAGATTACCGATTTTCTCGTTTCTCTCGTCAAGAACCTTTTCAACCTCAGACCAGTCAAGTCCCTGATTAGCGCAAAGCACCATTACATGATAAAGCAAATCATTGATTTCATTTTTCAGCTCGTCATTATCACCATTTTTTGCGGCAATAACAGTTTCGGTAGCCTCTTCTCCGATTTTCTTGCAGATTTTGTCTACACCCTTATCGAAAAGGTAGCAAGTGTATGAGTTTTCCTGAGCTGTACCATTTTCATAGTCAGCCTTTCTTTGCTTGATAACTTCAAAAATTTCTTCATAAACTGTCATATTAATTCTCCTCGTTATATAATTCATTGAAAAAACAGCTGTAAGAGCCTGTGTGACAAGCAACGCCCGTCTGCTTAACATTCAAAAGCAGAGTATCATTATCACAGTCCGCATAAATTGAAACTACTTTCTGCAAATGACCGCTTGTAGCACCCTTGTTCCAATACTCCTGCCTTGACCTGCTCCAATACCATGTATAGCCTGTTTCAAGAGTCTTTTTAAGACTCTCTTTATTCATATAAGCAAGCATAAGCACAGTTTTTGTGTCAACATCAAAAGCAATAGCAGGGGTAAGCTCGCTTTTTTCAAAATACTTGTCCAAATCGTTTATGTCGATTTTTATTTTGCTCATTGATTTTATCCTTTCTGTTTTATTAATAATTCATAATAACTATCGGACGGTGAAACCACAACGGCTGATTCACCGTCCGCTGTCAGTTATTCGTTAAGATTATAAAATGCTATACAAGCTGTCCCGGAAGTACAAGCTTTTCCTTAGCAGAAAAATTTTTATCAAATTCCTCAGCCATTGTTTCATCAACAAAATATCCCTGAGGAGTGGTATACTCGCCGGTAATACCGTCAAGAAATCCCCTTTGAAGTTCTTTGCACAGGAAAAAGGACGAATCTTCTCCCTCAGGCAGCCCATGATAACGAATACCCAATGTAGAGGCATAAACAAATCCGCTTTTTCCGTAGAAATCAATGTTTCCCTCAAAACACAATGCTCCTGCACCTAATTCCTTTGCTTTTTCCAAAGAATAATCAAGCAGTATTTTTCCGTAGCCCTGTCTTTGAAATTCCGGCGCTATGCAAATCGGTCCCATAGTCATAATGGGAATTTGCCTGCCGTCATCGGCTTTGATAACTGCCCTGACAAAAACATTCTGACCGATAAGCCTGCCGTCTTTTTCCATAACAAAGTCAAGCTCAGGAACGAAGTCAGCATTATTTCTAAGCTGATTAAGCACATAATGCTCCAGACAGCCGGGACGGTATACATTCCAGAACGACTCTCTTACAAGGTTTTCAACCTGACGAAATTCTTCTTTTTTCTCCAAACGAATAATATAGTCAATTTTTTTCATTGTAAATTCCTCCTAATAATTGTTGACTGCAACATCGGGAGGTTTTGCGTGATTGTATTTTTAGCTAACCTCCCGGTTAACATACAATCTCCAAAATGTTGTTTTTCTTCAAACAGCAATCTCCTTAATATTAATTTTTATTTCCATTTTCATCAAAATTTTCTTTCAAAGCCTTTTCAACGGGATAAATTGTTGCAATCATAAGTAATGATTGAATTATCAGAATAAGACACATCAAACCTAATCCTGCATTTTCACTGATACGAAAATACTCAATGCTTAACAAAGCTGAAATCAGCGTAACAATTATTCCGGACTTTATCCACAGCTTCCCTGCGTACTCGTTGGCAAATTTCCAGGTATCTTTATTTTTCATTGAGCGTTTTGTCCTGTAACCTAATGCACCGTTAGGTTCGTCTGAATGATATTTTTTCATAATCACACCGCACATAATCATTAACAGTGGCACAAACAATGTAAAAACAGCATAAAAAATGTTCATAAGTTAACCTCACTGTGTTATCTTACAACAATTCCTTTACTGCGGCAATCATCTTTAACTTGCTGTACGGTCAATTCTTTAAAATGGAACAAACTTGCCGCAAGTGCCGCAGAACAATCTGTTTCAATAAAAGCCTCAGCAAAGTCTGAGAGCTTTCCTGCTCCCCCGCTGGCAATTACAGGAATTTTAACTGCATTGCAAACTGCTTTGAGCATTGGCAAATCAAAACCGCCCCTCACACCGTCGGTGTCAATAGAGTTCAGACAAATCTCGCCTGCACCAAGCTGTTCAATCTGCTTAACCCAGTCAATAAGGTCAAGTTTCATGTCAATTCTTCCGCCATTGATAAAAACCGTCCACTTATTATCAGCAACTTTCTTTGCGTCAATTCCAACGCAAATACACTGACTTCCGAAAATATCCGCACCCTCTTTAATAAGCTTAGGATTCTGAACCGCCTGAGAGTTTACGGAAACCTTGTCTGCACCTGCACGGAGAGTTTCTCTGATGTCCTCAACGGTCTTTATTCCTCCGCCGACAGTCAGCGGAACAAATACCTTTTTAGCAGTTTCCCGAACCACGTCAAGCATTACTCCCCTGCCCTCGTGAGATGCAGTAATGTCATAAAAAACTATTTCGTCAGCACCCTGCAAATTGTACTCGTATGCACACTCAACAGGATCGCCCACTTCCTTTATTCCCTCAAAATTTACGCCCTTGACAACCTTTCCGTCACGAACGTCAAGGCATGGTATTATTCTTTTTGCAAGCATATACTTTCTCCTTTCAAAGGTTTATTTACAAGTCAAAATCGTTTGGATCAAGCATATTGTCAGCTTTCCATTTCCAACTTTCATTATGACTTTTAATATAATCTGCCTTGCTTTTATAATGCATCCATACATACCATTCAGCGCAGGCTTCCATTTTGAAATTACTTAAAGGCACTAATGCCACCATTATATCAAGCATTTTTCGTGGATTTCCCACTGGCGTAAAACGAACGCCTATCTCATGCTTAAATTCCTTATCACTAAAAACATTATAAGGCAGCGAATTATCAACCTTGGGAGGAATTTGGAAATTCTCATCTTTCCAACACAAAAAGTATTCCCCTTGTGTTGATTCGACTCTTTTTAGTTCAATAGGAATCAAAAGTCTTTCACCTTTGTCATCATAATACATCAAAGCAACATTTTCAACGGTTATTTCTCCGCTGTCAAAACAATCTCCGAAAAATTCAACGGCAAGTCCTTTTGACGCTCCGCCTTTATTGACACAAGAAACCGCATGGGTTTTTCCTGCCTGACATGGCATCAAGTTAAATCTTGGTATCACTAATTTAGTAGGTTCTTCCGTATCCTTTTTCGGCAAAGCAAAATGCATTGCGATTACAGCACTTTTGTCAAGCATGTTTTCATAATCCTCAAACCTGTTATTCAAAGTGCATTGTTCATTTGCAAAACCAAGCAATTCACATATTTCGCATATTGCATTCTCCGCATAAGTATTTGAATCGTTTATTATATCGTCAAATTTTTTTTGGTCGCTCACTTCTTTTTTCCAAATTTCAATATCGCTTTTTCTCAGCTTTTCATTGCAGTACGGTTCTTCAATGTTCAGCCAACCATCAATTTCTTTTGAAGTATTAAGAAATTCCAAAAAGGCAAAATCACTGTCAACACATGAAATTGCTATAACATCTGTTTTTAAACTTTCTGAAAAAGGCTGTATGGCTTTTTTCATATCATATTCATTGCTAAAGTTATATTCATCACTTACGATAGTTATCCAGCCGCTGTTTTGGGGAGAATATATTATAGACGAAACGTCTGCCTCGGATTTTGACGGCACGACATTATATCCTTTTTTTGTCATAGTATCGATCAACTTTTTAAACAAATCTTGTACGGTAAATCCGTCATTTTTTCGTATATGTATATTTGAGAAAGTCATACCCATAATAATATGTCTCCTTTTTCAAAATTTATCCAACAACTCTATTCATAATTCACACATTTTAGCGAAATTATCCAAAATTTTTAATCCGGTTTTACCGCTTTTTTCCGGGTGGAACTGACAGCCGAAAACATATCTTCCGTCAGAAACCACAGCAGGAACTTTATTTCCGTACTGACAATAAGCATACAAATTCTTATCCTCACAGAAAGCCTTGTATGAGTGAACAAAATAAACATACTCATTATCGCCCAGTCCGTCGAAAAGCGAACAGTTGCGATTAAATTCAAGCTTGTTCCAACCCATGTGTGGAATAACCAAATCAGGCTCGTTGATTTTGTCAACATAACCGCCAATCATTTCAAGTCCCTTACACTCCTCGAACTCATAGCTTTTGTCAAACAAAAGCTGCATACCAAGACAAATACCAAGAAAAGGCTTAACCTTAGCCTGCTCTTTGATAGTATCAATAAGTCCGCTTATTTTCAGCATATTCATAGCCCAAGGAAAAGCTCCTACACCCGGCAGAATAACAGCGTCTGCATTAACTATGCCCTCTTTTTTGTCGGTAAGTTTGTTTTCGTATCCTAAATAATCAAGTGCGTTTTTTACTGAAAAAATATTGCCTGCACCATAGTCAATTATAGCTATCATTTAAAGAACTCCTTTTGTAGATAATACTCCTGTTCCGCTGATTTTCACAGCATCTTTGAGAGCGTGAGCAACCGCCTTGAAAATCGCCTCAGCAATGTGGTGGTCGTTCTTGCCGTACTCCTTGCGAATATGCAGAGTTATCCCCGAATTAAAAGCAAAGGCTCTGAAAAATTCCTCTGTCAGACAGGTATCAAATCCGCCTATTCTGTCGTCGCTGAAATCTGCGTTGAATGCAAGAAAAGGTCTTCCGCTTATATCGAGAGAACAAAAAGCAAGTGCCTCGTCCATCGGCACAAAAACCGTACCGTATCTTGCAATACCGCCCTTGTCACCCAAAGCATCCGAAAAAGCCTTGCCAAGACAAATTCCCACGTCCTCAACGGTATGGTGACCGTCAACGTTAAGGTCGCCCAGACAGTCAACCTGCAAATCAATTCCACTGTGAACGCCAAAAGCTGTCAGCATATGGTCAAAAAAGCCTATTCCCGTATTAACGCTAACTTTGCCCTCACCGTCAAGCTTTACGAAAACCTGAATGTCGGTTTCCTTAGTTTTTCTTTTGATTTCACCAATTCTCATTTTTATCACCTGTCCTTAATATGGTCTTTTACCGTCAAGCCAGCCTTTTGCTTTCCAATAGTCCGAATCGGTTTTATTCCATCCGTTTTTCTGCGACATTTTAAATACGCTGAAAAACAGCCTGCTTTTCAGACTTATTTTTCTTTTAGGCAAATTTCTCTTTATTTTGTCCGCTTTACTTTTTACTTGCTGTTGAATTCTATCCTTGTGTTTATATTCCGAATAATTTCCGCCCATTTTCATTGTAGTAATGCCATAGCTGAAAATATCCGAAACTCCCAGATAAAACAGATTATTTTTCAGCAGTTTTACTGTTGCAGAAACCCCAGAACCTCCTGCTGATGTTACTATAAGGGCGGTTTTACTGAACATTTTTTCATTTGGTCGGTGAACAAGCCACAAGTACGCCAAATGGTCAAATAATGCTTTCAGACTGCCAGTACAGCTCATTACAAAAATCGGCGTGCCGATTATTATTAAATTTGCTTTTTCAAGTTTTTCTACAACAGGCTTTACATAGCTGTAATGAGGGCAATATTCTTCGCCTTTTAGTATGCAGTTTGCACAGCCGCAGCAAAATTCGGGCATTTCATCAGGAAGAATAATTTCATCAAAATTATTTTTCCCGTCATTAAATTCATTCAGAAACAAATCTACAATCGCTTTTGTATTACCTTTATGTTTTGTTCCCATTATTGTAAGAATGTTCATTTGTTTCACCTATAAAATTATTCCTCATCAAAAGCAAAAGCCAAAAACCGCAAATACTTTAATACATTTCCTAATTGCAGACACTTTATAAAATCACATTAAAATCTAACCTTAATTGCATTAGCGTGAGCGGTAAGACCCTCTTTTTCAGCAATAAGCACAATATCGTCCTTAGCGTTTCTCAAAGCGTCCTCTGTGTAATAAATAAAGCTAGACCGCTTTTCAAAGCTGTTTACAGAAAGAGGAGAGAAAAATCTTGCCGTGCCGCTTGTGGGAAGAACGTGGTTAGGACCTGCATAATAATCGCCCAAAGGCTCGGGAGCATACTGTCCTAAGAAAATCGAACCTGCATTGTCAAGTCTGCCCACATATTCCATAGGATTTTCAAAAAGTACTTCCAGGTGTTCCGGAGCAAGTCTGTTCGCCATATCGCAAGCCTGCTCTTTGTTGTCGCAAATTATTATTGCGCCGTAATCTCTCAGAGAAGTTTCAATAATTTCATTTCTTGAAAGTTCAGCCATTTGTCTTTCCAGCTCTGCAATAGTCTTGTCTGCAAGTTCTTCGCTTGTTGTCACAAGAATTGCCGACGCAAGCTTATCGTGTTCAGCCTGCGACATAAGGTCAGCGGCAACAAATTTCGGATTGGCAGTTTCATCTGCAAGCACAAGAATTTCACTTGGCCCTGCAACCATGTCGATATCAACAGTACCGTAAAGGAGTTTCTTTGCAGTGGCAACAAAAATATTTCCTGGACCAACAATCTTGTCTACCTTAGGAATTTCCTCAGTACCGTAAGCAAGAGCCGCAATAGCCTGCGCACCGCCTGCAAGGAAAATTCTGTCCACACCGCAAAGAGCCGCTGCCACAAGGATATCCTTGTTAGGAGTGCCGTCTTTAAGAGGAGGAGTAACCATTATAATTTCTCCAACGCCTGCAATCTTGGCAGGAACAGCATTCATAAGAACCGATGACGGATAAGCCGCCGTACCGCCGGGAACATAAAGTCCGACCTTAGAAAGACCTCTTACTTTCTGACCGAGAATACAGCCGTCAGTCTTAGCATTCACAAAGCTTTGCGACTTTTGACGGGTGTGGAAATCAGTAATATTTTCAATGGCATTGAGCATAGCGTCAACAAAACTCTGGTCAGCCTCTGTCAAAGCGTCATTGATAACCTCTCTCGGCACTTCATAATACTGGGGAAGCTTTCCGTCAAACTTCAAGGTATAATTCTTTACAGCCTCGTCGCCCTGTTCTCTTACAGTATCTATAATTTCATTAACAACAGAAGTAACCTGCTTGTTGGTTTCGCCCTGTCTTTTTTCAAGCTGTTTAAAAAACTCAACTTCGTCCTTACCGTTTACATAAATCTTTTTTATAAGTGACATTTTTATCCTCCTTATATTATTTCAAATTTAATAAGATGATTTTAATCGGAAATTATTTAACCGCTGCGATTACAGAAAATTTATGATAAGAATACAGACACTTAACTTCTGAAAAAGAATTTTGATGTAACATTTCGATTTCTTTTTCAACAGAACATTCTTTGTCGAGTTTTCTACGTTCTTTCCACAAATCAATATCTCTGTCCGTCAATCCGCTGTCATATAATTGTTTTTCCCAATATGAATCGAACCATTTATTCATCGTTGGCGTTCCTGCACAAAACTGATCATAATTTACAAATACTCCGCCAACAGGTAAAGCATCATAAATCTTGTGGAATAATTTGTTTTTTTGACTGTCATCTAAATGATGAATTGACAATGCAGATATTACGGCATCAAAATTTTCATCAGGTAACTGCATAGTATAATCCAAAACCTGATGATGCACATTGGCTAATCCTGAAAATCTCTTTTTGGAAATATCCAGCATATCATCTGCTATATCTACTAAAAAATATCTTGCAGTTTCACATTCTTTAAGCCAATAATATGTCAGCAGTCCTGTTCCTGCACCTAAATCAAGAACACATCTGGGAGCATCTATATTTGAAAGAATCAGCTTAGTTGTATGTTGATAGTATTCATCAAAGCATGGAATAAATTTTCTTCGATTAGTATCATATTCTTTAGCAATCAAATTAAACTGTTCTTCTATATTCATCTTATTTCACCATCTCAACTTCAGAGCAATCTACGCCGTGCGGTATTGCCTTAATAAAATTATATCACAAATTCTTCTCCACCAAATCCACAAATTTCTGAATTTCTTCCTGACGCATTTTCATGCTTACCATGTTTACAATAAGTCTTGCGGAAATAGGACAAATATCCTCGATAACTTCAAGACCGTTTTCTTTCAGAGTAGTACCCGTTTCAACAATATCCACAATTCCGTCGGCAAGTTCAAGGAGCGGAGCAAGCTCAACAGAGCCCTCAATCTTAATAATCTCAACGTCCATACCCTTGCTTTCAAAATGCTTTCTTGTAATGTTCGGGTATTTTGTGGCAACCGTCTTTACATTGTAACCGCCGTAGAATTTTGAACCTTTCTTTGTAGCAAGAGCAAATTTGCATCTTCCGAATCCCAAATCGCAAAGCTCAAAAAACTTGCCCTGCATCTCCATAATTGTATCCTTGCCCACAACGCCGATGTCGCAAACACCATGCTCAACATATGTAATAACGTCATTAGCCTTTGCAAGAACAACTTCAAGATTTCCGTCAGGCACAGGAAGAATAAGCTTTCTGCCCTTTTCTCTAACTGCCGTACAGTCAAAGCCGATTTTTTCAAGAAGTCCTACCGTATCCTTTTCAAGTCTGCCCTTTGTAAGAGCAATTCTGATTGGTTTATTCATAATAAATTTCCTCCCTGCTCTTAAACTTCGGTTTCCTTGATTTCGTCGGAAACAACAATAACTTTCTTTATGCCCTTGCTCTTGGCATATTCAACAGTTTCTTCATATGTATTGAAAAGAGAATTTTCCACAACAATTCCCTCACGAACAAGCTTTTGAGCATAAGCAATAGCCTCAACTACACAGCCCTTTTCGCCGAAAACAACAGCATCAGGAGTTTTAAGTGAAAAGTCCTCGCCGATTTTTCTCAGATGCTTCGCCACAGAATCAACATTTACGCCAAATCCCACAGCAGGACAATCCTCGCCGAATTCTCCCACAAGCTTGTCATATCTTCCGCCTTTAAGCACCGACTGACCAACCTCTGAAAGATAGCCCTTGAAAACAATTCCCGTATAATAATCGGTATGGCTTACAATACCCAAATCAACTGAAATCTTGCCCTCATATCCAAGACTTGAAAGACGGTTGTAAACCTCACGGAGATTATAAAGAATACCCGTAATCTTATCATCAGTATAAATATCCGCAGCCTTGTCAAGAACCTCGATTCCGCCGAAAAGACTGGGCAGCTGTTTTAAAGCACAGGTAATCTGATTATCACCAACTTCATCAAGCAAATCGTTAAGAGCAGGATAATTCTTTGTAGAAATAAGCATTCTTATTTCTTCTCTAACCATTTCGTCAACATCAAGCTTTGTAACAAGCTCCTTGAAATAACCGATATGACCGATTTCAAGGCGGAAATTATCCTTGTCAAACTCTGCAAGAGCCTGGACTGCGGTACAAAGAACCTCGTAATCCGCTCTCTTACTGTTTGCACCGCCGATAAGCTCAATACCTGCCTGAACTACCTCGTCGGAACGGCCTTTCAACAAAGCATTATTCTCGAAAACGCTCTGATTGTAATACAAACGCAAAGGTAGCTTTGCATCTTTTAGCCTTGTAGCTGCAAGTCTTGCAATAGGAATAGTTGAATCAGGACGCATTACAATAAGTCTGCCCTTTGAGTCAACCATTTTATAAAGACTTTCCTGACGGAAGTTTCTTGAACTTCCGCTGAAAACGTCGTAAAATTCCATACCCGGTGTAACAACCTCGCTGTAACCGAATCCCTCAAACATATTTTTAAGCTTAGCCTCCACCGCTCTTCTTGCAAGACAGTCGTCAAAAAGCAAATCTCTTGTACCCTCAGGAGTTATAAGGTCATATCTTTTCATTTATCTTTTCATTCCTTTTCTAATTTCACTTTATTATAGTAAAGTATTATCATAGTAACTTAATATCACATTAGATAGTTTAACACATTAAACAGTCTTTGTCAACCTATTAAACTTTCTTTTT
>JBJERA010000275.1:0-4472 GCA_051882035.1 Hominimerdicola sp. | reverse complement strand
TGACGAAAAATTTTCTGCGTTATCCGCACACAATAGTTGTGCGGTATTGCCTTAACACCTCCTGAATCGTCTATAAAAGATTAACTAGGTGAAATGTTCACCTAGTTAAATATGATTGTCATATTATACTCTATTATTATGAATATTATTTTGACATTTATAATATGTATTATTAAAACAAAAATTTTCATCAAACAATCACAAATTAAAAGCAGGGAAGACTTTATGCCGACCCTGCTATAAATTGTCAATTATCTTATTTGGTCAGAAATTCAAGATCCAATTCATACTTTGATTCAAGAGAAATCTTCTTGTCAGCGTCCTTAACATACTTGTTTACAAGAGCTGTACTCTTTTCAACAGCCTGCAAAGTACCTGCTCCGGCTACGCAGCCTCCCGGACAGCCCATGCCTTCCAGAAGATAACCGTCATATTTGCCTGCCCTTGCAAGAGTAAGCAGTTTACGGCATTCTCTTAGTCCCTGAGCGGAAACAACCTTTACTTCTCTTTCGGGGTCAAGCTCCTTGATAACGTTCTGAACAGCCTTTGCAACGCCTCCGCTGACAGCAAAGCCTCGTCCGTCCCCTGAACCCTCGTTAAGTTCCACATTTTCTTCATCAGTAATATCCTCAAACTTAACGTCCTTAGCATGAAACATTCCCATAAGTTCTTCAAATGTAAGTACAAAGTCAACGTCCGAACGTATAGAACGTCTTGACGCTTCAAGCTTTTTAGCGGCACATGGACCTATAAAAGCGATACAAGCATCAGGGTGTTCTTTTTTCTGCATTCTTGCAGTAAGCACCATTGGTGTAAGTGCCATTGAAATGTATGGGGCAAGGTCAGGAAACAGCTTTTTAGCCATTACAGACCATGACGGACAGCATGAAGTTGCCATAAAAGGCTGTTTTTCAGGAACTTCTCTCATAAAGTCCTTAGCCTCCTCGATAGCACAAAGGTCAGCACCGATAGCAACTTCAACGACATCGGCAAAGCCGAGCTTTTTCATAGCCGCAGTGATCTTTTCAGGGGAAGCCTTTGGACCGAATTGTCCCACAAATGCAGGAGCAACAATAGCGATAACCTTTTTTCCTTTTTTCATTGCGGTAATAAGCTGGAAAATCTGTCCTTTGTCAACGATTGCTCCAAAAGGACAGTTTACAAGACACATTCCGCAGGAAACGCATTTGTCATAATCAATAGAAGCCTTTCCATTTTCATCACTTTTGATGGCGTCCATTCCGCAGGCTTTTGCACATGGGCGTTCCATTTTATTTATAGCGTTGTAAGGACAGACGCTCTGGCATCTGCCGCATTTTATGCATTTAGACTGATCAATAACGCTTTTGCCGTGAATTATTTCAATAGCACCTTTTGGACAGACTTCTTTACAAGGATTTGCAAGACAGCCCTGACAGCAGTCGGTAACATGATAATGCATTTCAGGACAGGCGTTACAAGCGAAATTAATAATGTTAATAAGCGGTGGGTCGTAATATTTTTCGTCAATGGCAGAAGCCTCAATTCCGTCGGAAACAAGATTATGCTCCTCGATAGAACGCAAAGGCAGACCGATGGCAAGTCTTAACCTTTCCTCAACGATAGCTCTTTCAAGGAAGATAGAATCTCTGTATACTGCAACCTTGCCTGGAACTATTTTATAGGGCAGGTCGGCAATTTTAGACGCATAATCTCCGCCTTCATAAGCAAGCTTTGCGACTTCGGTGAAAACCTTACGTCTTATGTCTGTAACTGATGAATAAATTCCTCTCATATTCATTTTACAACAAATCCTTCCTTTGATTTTTGATACATGACAAGCATAAATCATTACACTGTAATTTTACTACTCCGTTAAAAATTTGTCAAGGACTATATGTATTTTCACATGGACAATATGTAAATTTTAAATTAATGCAGGCGGAAATTCCGCAAAATTTATGACAATTTGCGTAAGTTTGTGAAAGCATGATGAAATTGGAGCTATATTGTTTGACATTACACTCAAACTGTAATATAATAAAGTCAATGCTGCACAACTGATGTCTGACGGATTTGTGTATGCCTAACAGAGAAATAATATGAAAGGATAATCAAAATGAATAAAATGCGAAACGGACAAAATTCTGACAGCCGAAGAAATAAACAAGGCGAGCGGGATTTTGACTATGATTATAATCAGGGATACGATGAATACTATGACGAATATCAGGATAATAATTCAACTGTCGATCCGTATCAACAGGAGTATCAGCGAAGATTAAGTGAGTTTGAACGTCTGGGCGGAGAAAATTTTGACGATGATGTTGATTTGGAATTTCACAGCTATTTGGAATCTCAGCGGGACAATTATTCTCAGTACGACAATAATCAGCGTTATTCCGGTGGCTACGAACAGCCTTCACGCAGAAATTATGCCGATAATTGTCAGCGTAGTTCCGGCTCTCAGGGGCAGAAAAAGAGAAAAAAACCTGCGCAGGTGCAGAGTAAGCAGCAGGTTTCTAAAAAGAAAAGCAGGAACAATAATCAAAATCGTAACAATTATTATGCCAATGCTCAGCAAACATCTGCCCAAAAGAAAGGAAAATCCAAAAGCGTGGAAAAGAAAAGACACCCTGTCAAAAGTTTTTTCAAAGCGTTATTTTTTATAGTTATTTTGCTGGTGGTTGTATTTAATATACTATTAATAAGGTATATAGGTTATGTTGATACGGTGGACGAGGGTATGCGTGACAATTCTGTTTTGCCTGCAATGAGCAGTTCGGAAGTTCGCAATATTCTTGTTGTGGGTTCGGATTCCAGAGATGCAAATACCAACGGCAGAACCGATTCCATGATTTTACTGTCTATAAATAATTCCACTAAGGAAATCACAATGACCTCTTTCATGCGTGATATGTATGTTGAAATAAAGGGCTATGACAGCAGCGGCAATGAATACGACAGCTGGGATAAGCTTAATGCGGCTTATGTTTACGGCGGAGCATCATTGCTTATGGATACTATTGAGTATAATTTTGATATTGAAGTGGACGATTATGTTTACATAGATTTTTATTCCTTTGTTGACATTGTCGACGCAATCGGCGGAATCGAGCTTACTGTTACTGATGAGGAGGCTGCGGGAATGATCGCTCCTATGGCGGAGCAGAACAAAATTATGGGCAACGCTTACGGAACTGATTATCTTACTCAGGGCGGAACAATGCTAATGAACGGAAATCAGGCTCTTGCTTATGCAAGACTCAGATATGTTGGAAATGCCGACTTTCAGCGTACCGAAAGACAGCGTGAGGTTATGACGAAAATATTTGAAAAGGTCAAGTCCTCCGACTCGCTGACTATTGATAAATTTGCCAAAACAACTGCGTCAAATCTTACAACGAATATGTCAAAGTCTGAAATGTATCTGTTGGCATACAGAGTTCTTTTCAGTGTTAATTATGATACTAATTCTTTAAGAATTCCTGATGAGGGAGCTTATTACTACGGAACTCATAACGGACAGTCAACTCTTGATGTTGATTTTAACCAGTGCAGAGAATTGCTAAGGACTACTATCTATAAATAAGCTAAGGTGAAAATTTGCTGAAAAATCCGAAAATTATGTGTAACACTTGATTAATAAGTCGGAATATGCTATACTGATTTAAGATTATTCAGAAAGGTGGTTATATATTGCGAAGCAGAGAGCAATATAAAAGAGTTCTTAATTTTCTCAGCGCCTTGATTATTATATTGATTTTTTTGAACGGTTTCAGCCATGTCTGGCATAACTATTATAACAGCGAAATGCTTGACCCGTTCTGGTATAACGGAAATATTCTCATGGTTGGACTTTATGCTGTTTTTTACGCTTTTTGTACAAAGGCTTTTAATGGATTTAAACTGGGTTATTCCAAATGGCTTGGGCTTTTCGGCTCGCAGGTATTGGGCATAATCGGAGCAAATGCCATTGAGTTCATTCTGATTTCGCTTATCGGACGTGGAAGACTTAATGTTTTGCCTATGGTGATTTTCTCACTGATTCAGATAGGTATAGCGTTGGTGTGGTCGCTGGCATTTTCGCTTTTGTATACGAAAATGTATCCTCCGAGAAAAATGATTATTGTTTACGGAAATAAAAATGCAAAATATCTTGTGGATAAGATGAGCAAGCGAAATGATAAATACAGCATATGCGAATCAGTAAGCTGCGACGAGGGGCTTGATGAAATCGAGAAGAAAATTCTTAAATATGAGGCGGTTATTATTTCGGACATTCCAAATGATTTGAGAAACAGACTGCTTAAATTTACTTTTGAACATTCAATAAGAACTTATATTAATCCTAAGCTTTCGGACATAATCGTAAGGGGAGCGGACGATTTTCATTTGTTTGATACGCCGCTTCTTCTGGCGAGAAATGACGGGCTTAAATGGGAGCAGAAAGTTACAAAGCGTTTTCTTGACGTGATTATGTCGGCGCTTTT
>JBJERA010000274.1:0-4487 GCA_051882035.1 Hominimerdicola sp. | reverse complement strand
CTCAGGGCACTTGACCCTTATTATTTGATAGAGCTCACCATGAAAGATGCCGAGGCTATCGCTTTAGCGTTCAACACATATCTTGACAAGGTGATTGCAGCAGTAGAGACTGAAACTAATTTAGTTCTCTCCGATTTCAGGAAACAATTTGCACTAACTGATGTTACCGCATATGGTTATACAGGCGTTGATTTTATGGAAAGAGCAAGACTGGTTGACTATTTCGCAGCAAAGATTCTAGGAGGCTGGATGCCTAATAGCTATAAGAATAATGAGGTTGATAAATTACAGTACACAGAATAGGAGTGATAATATGACATCAAATTTAGAAATGATTAAAGTACAGTTAAAGGTGGCTACGAACACACTACATTGCATAACAAGAGCTTTGGAGTTTGATTTTGAGCCACCTACAGAGTCACAGGTAGAGGAAATCAGGACGATTTCTTCCAATATTGACAAATACAAATCAACAATTCCGAAAACACCACTCGGTTATGAGTATAAACGTTTTCTGAATAAATTACAGAAAGATTTGAATAGCAGGGTTGACAATTAAATATTTTTGTGTTATCTTAAGAGTATGAAGATGCACGGGCCTCAACAATATCGGGAGTGTACCACCTGAAAAAATGGTGCCGGTATGTTTGACACACTGACACAGTGGTAGCCCGGCATCTTTTCTTATTTAAGGAGGAATATAATGAGTGTATTGCAACCAACACCGATGTATCTCAGACGTAGAAAGAAAAGTGAAGTTATACCACCCGAGCCTACAGATGGAGCTGAGGGTTATGGTGTTGTAGTATATGATGCACCTGTACAATATCGTTATCCGGCATCATATGCAACAGCGTCATTTACGCCGTCGAATGAGTTAAAATATCAATTAGGTTATCAGTATGAATCATCACAGGGAAAAGGTGGTTTCAAATATAAATATATTGAAAAATTCACAGCTCCCATTCAATACGATATGGAGGGTTATATTGAATGGGGTTGTAATCAAATTGACGCAAATAATTCATGGTTTAAAAATCCATTAGAAATCATTTTGCCGGATATATATTTCGAATCTAATTTAGAACGGTTGAACCGCTTTGCAGCGATTTTAAACGAATATATCTACCAATACTATGTTACAACCGGAATAAATCCTCATATCGGATGTGGCTCTCCATATATTCGGAACGCAACTACAGGCGATTTGATTTATTATCCTGACGGTCTTATGGGATATGCAAACTACTATGGTGGAGACGTAGGCTCACTTAGATTATGTGCAACAGACGTGCCAATACATATAGTTCCAAATTATATTCAAGACCAATTGTGGGCTTTGAACTATGTTACAGGTAAATGTGGAGTTCCATCATTCAAAGTGGATTTCAAAGCCACACATATTGTAGATACTTCATTGGAGGTGACATTTACAGAACGATGACAAATAAAGTTTATGATTTATTAAAGTATTTTACACAGATTTTTCTTCCGGCATCAGCTACTTTATACGCATCATTAGGTAGTATTTGGAATTTTCCATTTACTGACGAAATTGTCGGAACAATAATAGCAATATCAACATTCATGTCTACACTGCTGTGTATAAGCAGTGCAGCTTATAAACGAAAGGAGAATAATAATGACAAAAGCACAACAGACCTTTATTCAGCAGATTGCAAACCTTGTGAACATGCACAGGAAAAAGTATTGCATATCTGTGGCCTCACCTATAATTGCTCAGGCGATACTGGAGAGTAACTGGGGCAAGAGCAAATTATCAGCGAACTATTTCAACTTTTTCGGGTTAAAATGTGGTTCATATTGGAAGGGTAAATCCGTGAACATGACCACCAAAGAGGAATATTCGCCCGGAACATTAACGTCAATTAAAGACAATTTCAGGGTATTCGACAACATGGAAGACGGTATAATCGGCTATTTTGAGTTCATTAACACAAGTCGTTACGCAAATCTTAAGAATGTTACAGACCCCTACCAGTACCTTAAAAACATTAAGGCTGACGGATATGCAACTTCATCAAAATACGTTGAGAACCTATGGAATCTTATTAAGACCTATAATCTCACTATCTATGATGAAGTGGTAATAAATACTGATGGACTGTCAGAACCCGATTTAGAATCAGTTGCACGTGACGTATTACGTGGTAAATACGGTAACGGTAATGCAAGACGGGTAAACCTGCAAAATGCAGGCTATGATTACGCTAAAGTTCAGCAGTTAGTGAATAAGATAATCAAGGAGGGTAGATAACATGTATGAGATTTTTTCACTAATACTGCCGACTTTAATATCTTCAATCGCAGGCTTTGTCACATGGAGAGCCCAAAAAATAATCGGAGAACGTGATGTAGAGCGGAGAACTTATAAAATACTTATGAGGTCGCAGCTCAGAGATTTACACGAAAAGTATATTAAAAGGGGTAAAATCACAGCGGCAGAGCTTGCGGAATTTGAAGAAATCTATGGAATATATCACGAACTTAACGGAAATGGTCAGGGAACCATTTGGAAAGAAGATATCGAAAAACTTGAAAGGAGTGATTTATAAATGGCATTTGCACCAAAACAGCAGATAACCGAAATCGAACTGTATGCAAATGCTCCGGTTGATTTGGCGAGCTTGGAGGAGCCCGCCTTTCAATCTTTAGAGCAACAGCACAGGGTATTCCGTAAATATCTGCTCAAAGAATATAAGAACTGTTCATATCAGCGCAGGGAGCGTGGAATCCGTTTAGAGATATCACAGGCTGATGCTGAGAAATGTAATTATCTCTCATTCATCAACCCGAATTTTGAGAATAAGCGTTTCTATGCGCAGAAAACGAGCTGGGAATATATCAACAATAAAACATGCATGATTAATTTCGAAATAGATGCTTTACAGACATATATGTTCGATTGTGAGTTCCATGATGGATATATTGAAAGAGAACATATGTCCAAATCAGATTTCGATAAGATTGAGGATAATCCGTTTGACCAGTCTGTGTATGAAATGCTCACACCTGAAAATGTAGTAACAAGCGAGACCACATTGGCTCAGTCAACTATTGAGGATATTGAACAATATCCGCTTATATTATCCACAGACGAGAACGATTACACGTCGATTGTAATGTACCTAGCAAAATTTAATTTAGAGCCGTTCGACCCTGCTGTAGTACAGACAGAGCTCGTTAATAAATTCCAATTATGGATTGCACCTGATGGAAGTTATTCAATTGCAGGTGGTGCGCCTGTCGAGGGTGGGGTGGCAGTTCCAAAAGCTTTTTTCATAGGAGTACAGAAACTTAGTTCTTTAGACCTCGTATTAGAAGCTATTGACTGGCTTACTGTGCAGGGTCTGACAGACAGCATCATAGGTATGTATGCTGTCCCAAACAAAGTAATCAGCAATTATCTCTTGGCTCAGAAACTTGATATTGACCTCACTTATACTGTTGAGAAACCTACTGATATTGATGGATACACGCCAGTCAATAAAAAATTGCTATTATCACCGTTCCAGTATTTAGAAGTATCTAACTTGGACGGAGATAAACAGTCATTTATGTATGAGATGTTCAACAATAAGAGCCAGCCTACAGTAGGTGATAACGCATGTGTATTCAATTATATGGCGTTGTTTGATGGCCCACCCATGACAACTCTTATTCCGAGAAATTATGGCACTGACGGGCCTTGTATGAGCTACAGGATAGATATGACGAATTTCCCACAAGTAGGGTACACTACAGATGCATATTTAGCATTCTTATCCACACAGTATCAGCAGAACCTTGCCAATAGGACAAATTCACTATCCGGCAACCCATATGTTCAGGCTACTCTGTTAGGTGTTGAGGGTGTATTAGATATCGGAAAAGGCGCTGAACAGGTTTATGGTGGCGTAAAAAATAAAATAAATCCCCTATCCAAAGAAAACGCCACAATATCAGGAGGAGTTCAGACAGCTATAGGTGGTGTCGAAAAGATTGACCAAGCATTATTAGAGGGACGTGAAGCATATTATGCGGATGCACTTCGTAACAACTGGGAAAAAGCCGCCGCTACCAACATGTTCACTCCATTCTCGGCTGCTAAATCAGCTTTTGTGAACGACCAGTACATTCCGGGCACTACGAACGGTACGATACCTTTCTACACACATATGCCGTCTAGTGATACAAAAAGTTTTACTCTCGGGCCGGGTGTTTATATGTTCACTAAGAGGCATATGAAACTTGCCATAATCAAAGCATGGGACACGTACTTCTCACGTTACGGTTACTCGTCTCCAAGATACGCTGTGCCTCGTATCTGTAACTATTTTAACAATGTCACAGACAACGCAAAATTGCCATCATGGGTTCCTTATGAGAATCAGAACGTGACTTATATTAAAGCGTCAGGACTTCATATCACAGGTATCAGCATGGTGGACGCACAGACAATAGAACAGATGTTTTCATCAGGAATA
>JBJERA010000273.1:0-21280 GCA_051882035.1 Hominimerdicola sp. | reverse complement strand
ATCTGACGAAAAATTTTCTGCGTTATCCGCACACAATAGTTGTGCGGTATTGCCTGAAACGTTTGATTTTTGGCAGGAGTTCACAAAATTAGACTTGTATTTTTTTTTACTGCGTGTTATAATTACATATTAGCATTTTTACAGAGTCTTATTGTATGACTGCTGTGTTTTTTCAGAAAGGAATTCGCTGAAAGCGTACGGTGACATATGGAAAAAGTATTTAATCTTGGAATTGACGTGGGCTCTACCACTGTAAAAACCGTTATTCTTGACGACGGTAAGTTTATCTATCATAAGTATGAAAGGCATTTCTCAAAGGTTCGTGAAACTGTTGCCAATCAGCTGAGAACTATCAGAGATGAATTTCCGAATTATAAATTTAAAATCGCAATAACAGGTTCGGCGGGACTTGGTATTGCTGAGGCAAGCGGACTTTCCTTTGTGCAGGAGGTTTTCTCCGCTTTTATTGCTGTAAACAAAAGCTATCCGAAAGCTGACGTTGTTGTTGAGCTGGGCGGCGAGGACGCAAAAATAATTTTTCTGACCGGCGGAGTGGAGCAGAGAATGAACGGTTCGTGCGCAGGAGGAACGGGTGCGTTTATCGACCAAATGGCAGGACTTCTCGGCGTAACTCCCGATGAAATGAATGATTTGGCTCTTAAAAGCAAAAAGACTTATCCTATTGCGTCAAGATGCGGAGTTTTTGCTAAGTCGGATATTCAGCCTTTGTTGAATCAAGGTGCGAAAAAAGAGGATATTTCAGCGTCTATTTTTCAGGCAGTTGTTGACCAGACTGTTTCAGGATTGGCTCAGGGCAGAAAAATTGCAGGACAGGTTCTGTTTTTGGGAGGACCTCTTACATATCTGAGCGCTTTGCGTGAGGCTTTTAAGAAAACTCTTAATCTTGATGACCAGCACGCAATTCTTCCTGAAAATTCATCATGTTATATGGCTTACGGTGCGGCTCTTCATGCTGAAACGCTGGCGGAGGAAATGACTATTGACGAGGCTCTCGATAAGATTGTCAATGCAAAGGCTCAGGATAATATCGTTGTGGGCAAGCCTTTGTTTGAAACTCGTGAGGATTATAACGCTTTTGTTGAACGTCATAAAAAGTCCGATTTGAAATATGAGGACATTAAAACCTACGAGGGCGACGCTTATCTGGGTATTGACGCAGGCTCAACTACTACAAAGCTTGTTCTCATTACTCCCGACGGCAAGCTTTTGTATCAGTATTACGGCTCTAATAAGGGTCAGCCTCTTGACGTGATTTCTTCTAAATTAGAGGAAATTTATAATCTTGCAAATCCAAAGCTGAAAATCAAATCCTCAGCAGTAACGGGATACGGCGAGGACTTGATTAAGGCTGGTCTTGGCGTTGACTACGGTATTGTTGAAACGGTGGCGCATTATAAAGCGGCGGCATATTTCTGTCCTGACGTTGATTTTATTATAGATATCGGCGGTCAGGATATTAAGTGCTTTAAGATTAAAAATAACGCTATCGACAGCATTATGCTGAACGAGGCTTGTTCTTCGGGCTGCGGTTCGTTTATTCAGACATTTGCAGGCGCAATGGGTTATGACATTGCGGATTTCGCAAGACTGGGACTTTTTGCACAAAAGCCTGTTGAACTGGGTTCAAGATGTACAGTTTTTATGAATTCCTCTGTAAAGCAAGCACAGAAAGACGGAGCGTCTGTTGAGGATATTTCCGCAGGACTTTCTTCGTCCATTATCAAGAATGCCGTTTACAAGGTAATCAGAGCGAAATCCATAGACGAGCTGGGTAAAAATATCGTTGTTCAGGGCGGTACATTCCTTAATGACGCAGTTCTTCGTTCCTTTGAAAAAGAGCTTGGCAGAAACGTTATCAGACCTGCAATCGCAGGACTTATGGGAGCGTTCGGCTGTGCACTTTTTGCAAAGGAGAAGTATGAAAAAACTCATGCAGAATCAAAGCTTTTGTCATTGGAGATGCTGAGGGAGTTTGACTATAATTCCACTGCGGTTCAGTGTAAGGGCTGCGGAGCACATTGTAATCTTACAATAATTAAGTTCAGCGACGGTCATAGATTTGTTTCTGGAAACCGATGTGAAAAGGGTGCAGGAATTAAGATTTCAGACCGTACCGAAAACATGATTGAATACAAATACAATAAAATTCTCGATTATGAAAAGAAAAAGCCGTCCAATCCTATTGCTAAGGTAGGACTGCCGTTGGCTCTTTCATATTACGATATGATGCCATTCTTCCATACTATGCTTACATTGCTTGGTTTTGAGGTCGTTTTCTCAGAGGAGTCTACAAGAGATACCTATTATAAAGGTCAGCAGACTATTCCGTCAGATACCGTTTGCTATCCTGCAAAGCTTTGTCACGGTCATATTGAAAGCTTGCTTGAAAAGGGTGTTGACTTTATTTTCTATCCTTGCATGAGCTATAATATTGATGAAGGCGATTCGGATAATCATTATAATTGTCCTGTTGTTGCATATTATCCTGAGCTTTTGAAGGCTAACAACGACAAGCTTAATTCTGAAAACTTTATTGCTCCGTATCTTGATATAAATATGAAAAAGCACGTTGCAACAGCTATGGCGGCGGCTCTTTCCAAGTACGGAATTACGGCAAAGCAGGTTATGGGTGTGCTTAACAAGGCTTATACTGCGCAGATGAAGTTCAGACGTGATATTGAGAACAAGGCACATGAAATTATTTCTGAGGCTCGCAGAAAGGGCGAAAAAATCATCGTTCTTGCAGGCAGACCTTATCACATTGACCCTGAAATAAATCACGGTATTCATAAGCTTATATGCTCACTGGGATTTGCGGTTGTTACTGAGGACAGTGTTGCAGGATTGGTGGATACTCCTGCTCTTGACGTTCTTAACCAGTGGACTTATCATTCAAGGCTTTACAGAGCGGCTAAGTATGTCTGTCAGAATGACGATATGCAGCTTGTTCAGCTTGTATCGTTCGGCTGCGGAATTGACGCTGTAACTACCGACGAGGTAAGAGCAATTCTTGAAGAAAAAGGCAAGCTTTACACTCAGCTTAAAATTGATGAAATAACAAATCTGGGTGCTGCAAAAATTCGTTTGCGTTCGTTGTGTGCTGCGTTGGAGGAAAAGGAGGAGAATAAGTAATGTCAGAAGAAATGCTGAAAAAAGAACCTTCGGAGAGGGTCAATAAATCATATTTCGATAAATCGAGAAAGCAGGAATATACTATTCTCATTCCTGATATGCTTCCTATACATTTCAAGCTTATTATGGCTATTTATAAGCAGTACGGCTATAATATGGAGCTTTTGCAGACTTCAACTCAGAATGTTATTAATGAAGGCTTGAAGAATGTACATAATGATACTTGTTATCCTGCACTTTTGGTTATAGGACAGTTTATGGACGCTTTGAAAAGCGGAAAGTATGACCTTGACAAAACTGCACTTCTTATCTCTCAGACCGGCGGAGGTTGCAGAGCCTCCAATTATATTCATTTGCTTAGAAAGGCTTTGTCATCAAGCTTTCCGCAAGTGCCTGTGCTTTCACTTAATTTCAGTGGGCTTGAAAAGAATGCGTCTATTGATATTACTCCGGCGATTGCAATGAAACTTGTTTACGCTGTGTTGTACGGCGATATGCTTATGCTTTTGTACAATCAGTGCAAGCCTTATGAAATCAAGAAAAATTCTGCTGACGAGCTGCTGGCAAGATGGCAGCATCGTCTGGGCAAGCTTTTTGAAACTTCAAACAGATATATGAATACCAAGAGCATTTACAAGGCAATGCTGAGAGATTTTTCTAATTTGCCGAGAACAAAAGAGAAAAAGCCGAGAGTTGGTATTGTCGGCGAGATTTATGTAAAGTATTCTCCTCTTGCAAACAATCATCTGAATGAATTTCTTATTTCTGAGGGCTGTGAGCCTAATGTTCCGGGACTTCTGGACTTCGTGCTTTACTGTGCGTCTGATCCTGTAAATGATGCAAAGCTTTATAACAAAACTACTAAGAGAACTGTTTTGTTCGGTATAGGCTATGATGTTCTTTATAAATTCCAGAAACAGCAGATTAAGATCATCAACGAGCATGGCGAATTTCAGCCGCCGCATGATTTTGAGCATTTGAGAAGATGTGCGGACAAGTACATTCATCAGGGCGTAAAAATGGGCGAGGGCTGGCTGATTACTTCGGAAATGGCAGCTCTTGCAGAAACGGGAACACAGAATATTATCTGCGCTCAGCCGTTTGGCTGTCTGCCTAATCATATTGTGGCAAAGGGTATGTCAAGAGTAATCAAAAACGCATATCCTGACGCAAATATTGTGGCGATAGACTATGACCCAGGTGCAACAAAGGTCAATCAGGAAAACCGAATCAAGCTTATGCTTGCTAATGCAAAACTTTAAGGCAATACCGCACAACTACCGCCTAACGGCTTTGCGTACGTCTAACTTGCCATTTTTCCGTCATCTTGCATAGAAACTCCTTGAAATACACAAGTATTCCTGCGTCGTTTCTATACAATCTGACGAAAAAATTTCTGCGTTATCCGCACACAATAGTTGTTCGGTATTGCCTTAATATAAAAAATCCCCCGAAAAAATCTTTTCGGGGGATTTTTGTTTATGTTTGTTGCATATCGGATACGGCACGCCGTATCCCTACAATTAGCCCATTACAACTTCAATTTCATGTGTTGTGCCGTTTTCAAATACAGGCAGAACATTTCCGCTGAGCTTTACGCCGTCGCATATTACAGACTTAATGCCCTTTGAAACGTGGTCAGGGTTTTTAACAGTAATGTTGTAGGTGTTTCCTCTGTACTTTCTTGTAAGAGTATATCCGTCCCAGCTTTCAGGAATTGCAGGGTCGATTTTAAGTCCCTCGTAATCAGGAATAATTCCGAGAATATATTGCGAAACTGCAACAAAGTTCCATGCAGCTGTACCTGTCAGCCAGGAGTTTTTTGCTTCGCCGTGACGTTTTGCGTCCTTACCTGCAATCATCTGAGCATATACATAAGGCTCTGTTCTGTGCAGGTCGGAAATATCTTCAAGATAAGCAGGAGCAATCTTTGAATAATATTCAAATGCTTTGTCACCTCTGCCTGCAACAGCCTCAGCACAGATAATCCATGCATTGTTGTGACAGAAAATACCTGCGTTCTCCTTGTATCCTGCCGGATAAGTGGAAATTTCACCGTACTGAATGTAATACTTTGTAAATGCAGGATTGTTAAGTACAAGACCATACTTTGTGCTGAGATATTTCTCTACGCTGTTGAGAGTAAGAATATCCTTGCCCGATTCCTTTCCGAGACCTGCCATAACAGCAAAGCCTTGTGGCTCGATAAAGATTTTACCCTCTTCACATTCCTTTGAACCAACCTTGTTGCCGAAATCATCATAAGCTCTCAGGAACCATTCGCCGTCCCAGCCATAATCAAGAGTGTTCTTTCTCATAAGGTCAACGGCTTTCTGGGCCTTTTCAGCCTCATCGTCAAGACCCTTGTATTTGCAAAGAGCAACATACTCAGGACCTATAAATGCCATCATAGCCGCAACCATTACAGACTCAGCTGTCTGGCTGTACTTCTTGTCGCCGAATTTATCGGAAGTATATGTCTGGAAACTGTCGCCCGGAGTATCGGAGAAGCATGAAAGGTTAAGACAGTCGTTCCAATCGGCTCTCATTGCAAGGGGAAGTCCGTGAGGTCCAACATAATCAGCAACGTGCCAGAATGATTGTTTCAGGTGGTGCATCATGGACTGAGCTTTTGCAGGATTGTTGTCATAATCAACCTGCTCATCAAGAATAGACCAATCGCCCGTTTCCTTAATGTACTGAGCAGTAGACAAAATCATCCACAATGGGTCGTCGGAGAAATCTCCGCCGATTTCATCATTTCCCTTTTTAGTCAAAGGCTGATACTGATGATAGCAGCCGCCGTCCTCTAACTGAGTAGCCGCAAGGTCGAGAATTCTCTCTCTTGCTCTTTCAGGAATCTGATGAACAAATCCGAGCAAGTCTTGATTTGAGTCTCTGAATCCCATTCCTCTGCCTATTCCGCTTTCAAAGTAAGAAGCAGAACGTGACATATTGAATGTTACCATACACTGATATTGATTCCAGATATTAACCATTCTGTTAAGCTTGTCATCAGAAGTATGTACTGTATATTTAGAAAGCAGCTCGTCCCAAGTCTTTTTAAGCTCTTCCAAAGCCTTATCAGCCTTTTCAGCAGTATTCATAGCCTCAATCATTTCGTGAGCCTTAGACTTGTTCATTGAACCGTCAGCATTGAATTTTTCTTCAACAGGATTTTCAACATAGCCGAGAACAAATACAAAGGTTTTTTCCTCGCCTGCATCAAGAGTAACATCAAGACAATGTGATGCAATAGGAGACCAGCCGTCTGCAACAGAATTTGAAGGCTCGCCTGCGAAAACAGTCTGAGGATTTTCAAATCCGTTGTAAAGTCCCATGAATGACTCTCTGTCGGTATCGAAACCGCAGATGTCAGAGTTTACTGTATAGAAAGCAAAGTGATTTCTTCTTTCCTTGTATTCTGTCTTGTGATACAAGGTTGAACCCTCGATTTCAACTTCGCCTGTGTTAAAGTTTCTCTGGAAGTTTGTAGAATCGTCCTGAGCATTCCACAAACACCACTCAATAAAT
This sequence comes from Hominimerdicola sp., assembly GCA_051882035.1. Classification (GTDB taxonomy): domain Bacteria; phylum Bacillota; class Clostridia; order Oscillospirales; family Ruminococcaceae; genus Hominimerdicola. The sequence goes on along the minus strand of JBJERA010000273.1, from coordinate 14,593 downwards.
GAAAACAGCTTAAAGCTTTTCTCCTCATTAGAATTATTTTTCAGAACTACCTTCTGAACCTCTCCGTTGTAATCCTGAGGAACAAAGAAAGTAACTTCCGCAGAAAGCTTGTTTCTTTCACCTTTGATTATGGTATAACCCATACCGTGACGGCAGGAATAGCTGTCCAAATCCTTTTTAACAGGGCTCCAGCCGGGGTTCCATACATCACCGTTCTCATTGATGTAGAAATATCTTCCGCCCATATCAACAGGAACGTTGTTGTAGCGGTAACGGGTGATTCTTCTCAGACGAGCGTCTTTGTAGAAGTGATAACCTCCCGCAGTATTGGAAATCAGCGAGAAAAATTCCTGTGTTCCAAGGTAGTTGATCCAAGGATAAGGAGTCTTTGGGTTGGTGATGACGTATTCTTTATTCTGGTCATCAAAATAGCCAAATGTCATAATATTTTTCCACCTTTCAGTTTTTTTATTTTAAATGTATTTTTTCTTTAAAGAGTATAAAACCTTTGCCAGCATTTATATGTATGCCCAAAAGTAATCTCGCTGTAACCCGTAACAGAGCTGTCCAGACTGAGATTAGGGGCGTTTATCATTGCTGTCATAGGTTCGGGGCAGAAATATCCATTGTTTCCGCCGTCGTTCCACATATTCCAGAATTTAAATTCTTTTGAAACCTCATTGCAAACAGTCTTGCCGGTAGAAATGTCCTTTATATATGCTCCGTAAAACGGTTTGCCGTTGCAAATACCTGTTTCGGCGGTGTACATTTCATTGTCGATAACCTGCAAGGTAGGTTTTTTACCGCTCAAATATTCCTTGTCGGAGTCGGTTGGAAGCAGGAGTCTTTCTGTTGGCAGACATCTTTCGTTAAGCTCACATTTCTCTCCTATGGGAACAAAAAGCCTCATGTTCTCTTCTTTTCCGCCGTCAAACATAGGAGCATTCAAGCAAGTATGAGTGCAAATTGAAACGGGGAGAGACTTTTCGCTGTTATTTGTCAGATATATTTCCTGCAAAAGTCCTTTGGAAGAAAGAGTAAAAGTATAAGAAATCTTGAATTTCAAAGGAAAATACTTATACATTTCATCTTTTTCGTTAAAAATATAAGATGTAACCAGAACAGCTTTGCGGTTCTGAGTAGAATAGCATTCAATCTCGTGAGGTCTCTTATGAACCCAGCCGTGAATAAAATTATCAAGCAAAGTTTCATTTATGGGAAGCAGATATTCACCGTCAGACGTTTTTAAAACGCCTCTATCAAAGCGATTAGGCAGATAGAGAGTAGGAAGTCCCCAGACCTCTCTTTGCTCGTTAATCGTTTCCATAGAACAATTTTTATCGTATCTGAAAAATTCCACATTATTTTCGTCATCACGAAGCCTTAAAACAGAAGCTCCCAATGACGGTGCGATTATGCAGGTATAGTTAGCCGACTGCAATTTTACGCATTTATGTCCTTTAAAAGAAAACTCCAAATCAATAGAATTCAATTTTTAACCCCCAAGTATTACTTACGCAAACGTTTAAGACAGTTCATATTATAACATATTTTTATATCCTTGTCTAGTACATTTTAAAGATTTTGTCATAGAATTTTTGTGGCGATTTTCTGTATATATTACCAAAAAAATTTTGCATAATCAAAAATATGCAGTCAATAATAGTATTACAAATCCGATAAATGATAAATATAATATTGTCTGAAATCGGGTAACAAAGGAGGAATTGAAGATGCTTGACAGAATAGCGCTTTTGCTGTTGATTATCGGCGGAATTAACTGGGGACTTGTGGGAATTTTCCAGTTTGACCTGATTGCATTCATTTTCGGAGGGCAGGCTGCGATTATAAGCAGAATTTTATATACGCTTGTTGCAGTTTCCGCAATCTGGTGCATTTCACTGTTTTTTAAAGAAACGGAGCTTATTCACGATTAGAGCCGCCGTATTATTCCGGCTGGCAGGGGGAAAGGGAGCCTTTTTTCAGAGGACAGCAAAATTTTGGGTTTGCAAGCTGTCATTTTCTTAAATCAGACTCCCTTTCCTCTTGTCAGCCGTTTTTAATTTACATAATAAGGTTATTTATTGTGTATAATATTTATATTATGCTTCTGTTTTGGTTTCGATAATTATGCAAATTGCCGAATTTAGAGTTTGTTAACAAGATATTTGCAACTTTTTATTGACTGTTGATGAAAAAAGGTTTATAATTTATTTGATGTTAAAGATATTGAACAATAATATTGTTTATTTTAACATCCGTTTTGTTGTCTCCTTTCTTTTGTTCTACACATAGTTTTTATTTTATTTTCGCAGAGCATCGTTGCTCTGCATTTTTTTTGCAATTTTTTTATAAAAAGCTGTAACCTTTTGCTGAAATATGCGTATATATTAGTGAAAGCCCAAAGACAGGAGGTTTAAGGCTTGACTGAAAAACGTTTGATTTCAATGCTTAAAGCTAAAGAGAAGAAGGCTCTCGATATTCTTATTGAGAAATATTCTTCATATGTGTACACTATAATAAGAAATATTATCGGCGGGGTAATGCCGTCGCAGGATATCGAAGAAATTTGTGCGGATTGTTTTATTAAAATATGGCAGATTTCTGAAAATCTTGATGAAAAACAGGGTTTAAGTCCTTACATAGCGGCTTGCGCCAGAAATTGTGCAAGAAGCAGGCTTCGTGGGCTGCACGATGATTACAGTACAGACGAGCTTTTTGAGGATATTGTAAGTCCTCAGTCGCTCAGCGATAATTTTGAAACCGCAGAGCAGATAAAGCTTGTTTCTCAATGTCTTGACGGACTTTCGGATAACGAAAAAGAAATTTTTGTGAGATTTTATTATTACGGCGAAAAAATCAAGGATATTTGCCAAAAGCTTCAAATGTCTGAGAGCGCTTGTAAAACCAGACTTTGCAGAACCAGAGAAAAACTCAGAAAATATCTTGCGGAAAGGGGCTATGAAAATGAAAAGAAATAATTGGGCGGAGGATTTTACGCCTATTAATATGGCAGACAAGAATGATTTCAGCAAGCCTGCAATAAGCCTTTCCGTATACGAAAAACTAACAGAGCTGGAAAATGCGGAAAAACGGAAAGGACAGATTACTATGGAAAAAACTACAAAGAGAAGGATCAAGCCATTTATTATTGCCGCTGCAATATCAGCGTCGGCTATGATTTCAATGATTTCAGTAAATGCGGCAACTGACGGAGCTGTTACAAAGACTTTGGATAAAACTGCCAAGAAGATAACCTGCTACATCAACGGCGAGGAAGTTGATGCAACAGTTACTAATGTATCGGAAACAGACAATGAGGTTATTTATGAATTTGATAATAAGAATTCTGACGGCGAAAGTGACACTGGTTTAGCTTGTTATATATACTACGAAGATGAAGGCCAAGTTGTGGAAGAATATGAGTTTAATGTGAATGAGTACGAGAGCGATGAAATAAGTATTTCTGTTGAAGAAGATACGGAAGATCCAGATGAAGAATAATCTGAAAATTTAATCAATAACATAAGACGGGTGACTTGTAGTCGTCCGTCTTTATTTTTTGTGTGTTAATCGCACAAAATAAACATTCTTTGACATCGGACACAAAAATACCCGTTACTACAAACTGATAACGGATATTGGTTTAGGGGCACGCCCCTATATGTTAACCACATAAAATAAACATTCTCTGACAGCGGACACAAAAATATCCGTTATCACAAACTGATAACGGATATTGGTCCAGGGGCAAGCCCCTGGTGGTGGTACGCCTGATGCGATTCGAACGCACGGCACATAGCGTCGGAGGCTATTGCTCTATCCAGCTGAGCTACAGGCGCATATAAATCGGGCTGTTGACAAATCTATGAGCAACAGCTCCGATATTTTTTTTATCTTACTTTTGCACCGCAAGGCAGGCTCTGGTCAGGGAAAATTACCTTTGCAGAACCGTCGGCTGCATCGGCGGCACAAATCATTCCGTTGGATTCAACACCGCAAAGCTTTGCAGGTTTCAGATTTGCTACAAGAATAATCTTCTTGCCAATCAAATCCTCGGGTTTGTACCACTGGGCAATGCCTGATACTACCTGACGTCCGCCCATGCCGTCGTCAAGCTGCAAGCAAAGAAGTTTCTTGGATTTTTTAACCTTTTCGCACTCCTTGACAAGAGCAATTCTAAGGTCAACCTTTGCAAAATCATCAATGGCAATCTGTTCAGCCAATGGTGCAGGCTCAAAACCGTCATCAGATTTTTCTTCCGCAGGCTTGTTGTCACCGATAATTTTATTAAGCTCGTCAATCTCCTTGTCAACATCGATTCTAGGGAAGATAATTTCGCCCCTCTTAACTGTAACATTTGCAGGAAGAACACCGAATTTTGCCGCATTCTCATAGGAAATAGCAGTTTCATCAGCACCAATCTGCTCCCATACCTTAGGCATTGTTGTAGGCATAAAGTTGCTGAGGAGCGTAGTAGTAATTCTGATTGTTTCAAGCAAATTATAAAGGACAGCTGCAAGTCTTGCCTTTTTGCTTTCGTCTTTGCCCAAAACCCATGGAGCGGTTTCGTCGATATACTTGTTCGCTCTTGAAACAACCTTGAAAATTTCTGCAAGAGCATTATTAATCTGAGTTTTATCAATAAAATCATCAGTTTTTGCTCTCAAAGCAAGAGCTTCGTCAATAAGCTCCTTGTCAAATTCGCCCTCTTCACGTTCTTGTGGAAGAGTTCCGCCAAAATATTTATCAGCCATTGCAACAGTTCTTGAAACAAGATTTCCAAGACCGTTAGCAAGGTCGGCATTTATTCTGTTAATCATGATTTCGTTGGAGAAAGAGCTGTCAGCACCCAAAGCCATTTCACGGAGAATATGGTATCTGATAGCGTCTGCGCCGTATCTTTCACCAAGAATGAACGGGTCAACAACGTTGCCTAATGATTTGGACATTTTCTGACCGTTGAAAGTGATCCAGCCGTGTACAGCCAAGTGTTTAGGCAATGGCAAATCAAGAGCCATAAGCATTGCAGGCCATATAATTGCATGGAATCTCATAATATCTTTTGCAACCATGTGAACATCGGCAGGCCAGAATTTCTCATAATCTTCATAAGCCTCATTCTGATATCCCAAAGCGGAAATATAGTTTGAAAGAGCGTCAATCCACACATAAACAACGTGCTTGTCATCAAATGTAACAGGAATGCCCCACTTAAAGGTAGTTCTTGAAACGCATAAATCTTCAAGTCCTGGCTTGATGAAGTTGTTAACAAGCTCCAAAGCTCTTGTCTTTGGTTGTAGATAGTCGGTTTCGGTCAGCAACTTTTCGATTCTGTCAGCAAAAGGTGACATTTTGAAGAAGTAAGCCTCTTCCTTAGCCTCAACAACCTCACGTCCGCATTCAGGACACTTGCCGTCAACCAGCTGAGAATCAGTCCAGAAGCTTTCACATGGAGTACAATATTTTCCGGAATACTCGCCTTTGTAAATGTATCCCTTGTCATAAAGTTCCTTGAAAATTTTCTGAACGGTTTCAACATGATAATCGTCAGTTGTGCGTATATATCTGTCATAGCTGATATTCATGAAACTCCATAGCTTCTTGAATATCTCAACAATTTCATCAACATATTGCTTAGGAGTAATTCCTTTTTCAGCAGCTTTCTGTTCAATTTTAAGACCGTGCTCGTCAGTTCCCGTGAGGAACATAACGTCAAAACCCTGCATTCGCTTATATCTTGCAATAGAGTCGCAGGCAACGGTAGTATAGCAGTGGCCTATATGAGGATTGCCCGACGGATAATAGATAGGCGTCGTAATATAAAATGGTTTTTTCGTCATTGAAATTCCTCCTGACAAATAAAATAGACTAACAATAATTATACACCAAATCAACAACGTTGTCAATCATAAAAAAGATGCAACGGGGGTGTTTGGCTTAAATTTTTTCGGAAAACTATTGACTTATAGGTGATAGTTTGATATAATATTATAGTAAAAGTCGGGGTGTGGCGCAGATTGGTAGCGCGCTACCTTGGGGTGGTAGAGGTCGTCGGTTCAAGTCCGGTCACTCCGACCAAAGTATTTCATACCAAGGTATGAGCAAGAATAATAAATAATGGAGAAGAAAGAATAAATTTCATGTGTTAGGTGCTTATTATTTGTTCTTTCTTCTTTTTTATTATTTATTTTTGTATAGGCTTGCGAAGTTGGTTGGGTTTGGCCTGAGCAACTGCTTTTTTCGTGATATTTCTGAAAAGCGGGGATAATATGTCGGAAAATCAGAAGACAAAAAAAATATACATTGTAGTCACTCAGACGGGAACTATTTTGTCCAGAATTTTGAAGAGAACTACCGGAGCAAAATATAATCATGTTTCTATCAGCTTGGATTCCAGTCTGAGAACTATGTATTCATTCGGACGAAAATATACATATATCCCTTTTTTAGGCGGCTTTGTGACTGAATCGCCGTTTTATGGAACATTTAAAAGATTTTCCGAAACGGAGGCGGTGGTGATTGCCGTTGAAGTTGAAGAAAAAATTTATTATGAAATGGAAAAATTTCTGAATACAATGTATACATATCGAATGAGTTATCATTATAATTATTTGGGTCTTTTATTGGCGGCATTCCGTATTTGTTACAAAAAACCTAAGCACTATTACTGTTCTGAATTTGTAAAAGATGTGCTTGTGCGTTTTGATATTGTGGAAAAGGGAAGATTTCAGGATATTACTCAGCCTATACATTTTCTGAATTTGGCAATAGGCGGAGTGGTTTATCGGGGAAAGCTAAGATGTTATGATAAATGGTACAAAAAAATTTCTAAACAGGTTGTAACGAATTAGAATGATTTGACGAAAATAGATTTCATGAAAATTTACAAAAAATTAATATAAGTGCTTGACAAGACTTTATAAATATGGTATGATGATTGTACCTCTTTATGAGGTCTATTTTTTTGTGCTTTTTTAAGCGCAGAAAAGCATAAGTTACCTCAGGTTTGAGGGAGGCAGTCGCACTTTGAAAGTTCTTGCAAAGTGCAAATTTCGTCAGGAGGTGCCGAAATGAGAGTTAAAATTACACTTGCTTGTACTGAGTGTAAGCAAAGAAATTACAACACTAAGAAGAACAAGAAGAATGACCCTGACAGACTTGAAATGAATAAGTATTGCAAGTTCTGTAAGAAACACACTCTTCACAAAGAGACTAAGTAATAGTCAGAAAGGGGCTATGTCAAATGGCTAAAAATGATGTTACTAAGTCCAAGAAAACTGACGACAAGTCAAAGACTAAGGATACTAAAAAGAAAAAAGGCGGTATCAGAAAGTATTTCAGAGAGCTTAAAGCTGAAATGAAAAAGGTTGTCTGGCCTACCAGAAAAGAGGTTTTTAATAATACCGGCGTTGTTATGGGCGTTATGATTATTGTTGCTCTTTTCCTTTTTGGTGTAGATACTGGTCTTGGAGCTGTAATTACTAAAATTTTGGAGATTGGCAGTTAATGACTTGCGGATTTTACGGTTTAAAACAGCATTTCAATATGGAGGTTTATTATGTCTGAAGAAGCAAAATGGTATGTAATACACACTTATTCCGGTTATGAGAATAAGGTTGCGCAGAATATTGAGAAGGTTGTTGAAAACCGAAATCTTCAGGATCTTATTCACGAGGTAAAGATTCCTATGGAACACGTTACCGAGGTTAAGGAGAATAAGACTTCTGAGGTTGACAAGAAGCTTTTCCCAAGCTATGTGCTTGTTAAGATGGTATTGACGGACGATTCATGGTATGTTGTCAGAAACACAAGAGGCGTTACGGGATTTGTAGGCCCTGCGTCCAAGCCGGTTCCACTGCCTGAAAAGGAAGTTGAGAAGCTGGGTGTTGATATTGGCAAATCAAGCAGCGTTGAAGTTAATTTCAAAGTCGGCGACCCTGTTGTGGTTACTGCCGGTTCTTTTGAGGGCTTTAATGGAACTGTCGAGGAACTTGACCTTGAAGCTCAGACTGCAAAGGTAACAGTTTCCATGTTCGGCAGAGAAACTTCTGTTTCATTGCCGCTTACACAAATCAAGCTTGACGACTAAGGGAAAGCGGGAGTGAGAGTCTCCCGAAATCATACGGATTACGGAAGCAATTTTAGACGATTTTGTTCGTCTGATATAAATTTCATGCTTCCAAAACGTGGGAGAGCATAAGGTTTGCTCGCCTTACCACTAATTATGGAGGTGCGAATAATGGCACAGAAAGTAGTAGGCTATATTAAGCTTCAGATTCCAGCAGGAAAGGCAACTCCTGCTCCACCGGTTGGTCCTGCACTTGGACAGCACGGTGTAAACATTATGGCATTTACAAAGGATTTTAACGAGAGAACTAAGAACGATATCGGTCTTATTATCCCTGTTGTAATCACTGTTTATGCTGACAGATCATTCACATTCATCACAAAGACTCCACCGGCTGCAGTTCTTATCAAGAAGGCTTGTAAGATCGAGTCCGGTTCAGGTACACCTAACAAGACTAAGGTTGCAACTATTACTAAGGAGCAGGTTCAGAAGATTGCTGAGCAGAAGATGCCTGACCTTAATGCATCAAGCATTGAGAGTGCGATGAGCATGATTGCTGGTACTTGTCGTTCAATGGGTATCGTAGTTGAAGATTAATTAATCGAGGCTGTGCGTAAGCGCAGATATGGTGGGAGGATTATTCCGCTAACCGACTTCTCCGTTATGATGTCGGTATTACCACTTAAAGGAGGAAATATTAATGAAACATGGCAAGAAGTATGTTGAGAGCATTAAAGCTATCGACAAGACTAAAGCATATGACGCTCCTGAGGCTCTTGAACTTGCAGCTAAGGGCGCAAAGGCAAAGTTTGATGAAACAATCGAGCTTCATATCCGTCTGGGCGTTGATTCAAGACACGCTGACCAGCAGGTAAGAGGTGCAGTTGTACTTCCTAACGGAACAGGTAAGAACGTTAAGGTTTGCGTATTCTGTAAGGAAGATAAGTATGAGGCTGCAAAGGCAGCCGGCGCTGAGTATGTAGGCGGTATGGATCTTGTTGAAAAGATCACAAAGGAAAACTGGATGGATTTTGACGTAGTTATTGCGTCACCTGACATGATGGGTCTTGTAGGTCGTCTTGGTAAGGTTCTCGGTCCTCGTGGATTGATGCCAAACCCTAAGGCTGGTACTGTAACTCCTGACGTAGCTAAGGCTGTAACAGACGCTAAGGCTGGTAAGATTGAGTACCGTCTTGACAAGACTAATATTATTCACTGCCCAATCGGTAAGGCTTCTTTCGGTGTTGAAAAGCTCGAAGAGAACTTCAACACACTTATCGACGCAGTTGTTAAGGCTAAGCCTTCTGCTGCTAAGGGTCAGTATTTGAAGAGTGTTGTTGTTGCATCAACAATGGGCCCTGGAATCAAGATTAATACTGCTAAGTACGGCAACTAATTTTTGATATTAATAAAAATCTGCACAGGTTTTAGGTCTGTGCAGATTTTTTGTTTTAATATTTATTTGTACAAAAATATAGGGGCGGATGTTATCCGCCCGTTAGGTATTATAGAATTGCAATGAATATGCAATTATTTTCTGTATTCCTCCGCAAGAGTTATAAGCTGTTTTCCATATGCGGATTTTTCGGGAGAATTTAACATTCCTTTGCCGGCAGTTTCAAGGCGGGAGCATTGCTTTGAAATGTATTCTCTGCCTTCGGGATAATCGTCGGTAACAAAACCGAAATGCAGATATTTTCCGTCGCAGTTGTAGGGCGGTTTTTTGCCGATATATTTTACCTGCATGACCGAATAGACAAATTGCCCCTCTGTGCAGGCAAGCTCTTTTGTGACTTCAAAATTGTTGTCATAGAGCCATTGGCGAAGGCAATCCCATTTTGTCATTGGCTGTAAAACAAGATTAATGTCTGCATTTTTTATCCATGAACATTTCTCTAAAAGTCGGGAAATAAGTTCTCCGCCCATGCCTGCCATGACAATATCGGTTACTCCGTCGCTTGGCACGTTATCAAGTCCGTCAGAAAGTATTATCTTGATTTTATCGTCAAGCCCTTGGGATAAAACGTGCTGACGAGCTGATTCAAGAGGTTTTTCTGCAACGTCGCAGGCAAGCGCTGTCCTGCAAAGTCCCTCTTTGATCATATAGCAAGGCAGATAGGCATGGTCTGTGCCGATATCTGCTACGCAGTCGCCTGTGCAGAGCATCGCACAGGTTAAAAGTCGTTTGTCCATAAGTTTCTCCGTAATGCAAAGCAAGACCGCACAAAACCGTCAAGCGGTAACTGTGCGGTATTTGCCTATATTAACCCTCGAAATGTTTGTTAAGCTTTGCAATCATATCGTCAACGCTTACTCCGTGAACCTCGCAAGCCTGTTCAAGAGTTTCGCCTCTTGAAGATGGGCAGAAAAGACAATGCATACCCATTTCTGTGAAGTATGGAGCAGTAGTTTCGTCAGCGTCCATAATATCTCCGATAATTGTATCCTTAGTAACAACAAAAGCCATAATTTTAGCCTCCTTTAAAATTTTACAGACCTATTCTGTATTCTTATTATACACAATTCTTTTCAAAAAAGCAAGAGGGGGAATATGATTGACAATTATCCATTGCTACGCTGTTCTAACTTTAAAGTTTATATCAAATTCGATTATGTCATAAATATAGGATAAATTCTCCTGATATTCGAGGTAGCTTTCGGGATAGCTTTGGCGAAGTCTTTTCCATATGCCGAATATATCGGCTTGGTTTTGCTTTATTGCTTTCATGGCGGCGCTTTGGCAATATTGAGTCAGCGTTTCTTCTACCAGTTCGGAAAAACGCTGTTCCTGCGCTTGGTCGGTAATGTCTTTTGCAGGGTGAGCTACAACAGTTATATTTACTTTGTAGGTCAGTCTGCCGTTTTCGTTTACAAGCTTTATTTTTGACGAATCCTTTGTTATGAGAGCGTAGAGATGCTCGCCGTTATCATAGACCACTATTTTACACTCTTTGGTCTTGCCGCTCAGCCAGCTTGCTCCTATTGATTCGGAGACAGAAAGTCTGTCGGGTAGAATTTTTCCGTCCTTTATTATTGCGGTTTCGTTTATTTGCAGTAAGGGGTCAGATTCTCCTTCACTTTGTTCTCCTCCTTGTTGTGAGGATTCTTCCTTTTGCTCGGGTTGTTTTACCGATATTACCGGTATAGCAATATACTGATGAGTTTTTATGCTTGAAAGAAAATCAAGCAGCTCGCAATTTATTGTTGTTCCGTAGCGGTCATTCATTTCTATTGTCTGATTAAAAATTTCCGAAACCATTGTTTCTCTGGTAATCTGTGTACTTAGTAAATCCTCTGCGGTCTTGTCGGCGATACAGAGTTTTACTCCCAGAAAAATATTTTTATTTGTAAGGGTAAATGAGAAAAGGTCCTCGGGGTTTGAAAAATCAACTGTTTTGCCAAAAGCAATTACTTGAAGATGTCCCATGAAAAGCTCTCTGCCGTATTCATATTGACATTGATTGAGTGCGTCGCTGATGTTTACGCCCTCGCCGGTAACAATCTGCATATTGGTTTTGCTGGGGTCTACGGGGGTGTCAGAGCCTGTTCCCTGAGGTTTGAAGATTTGCAGCGTTACTTTGTATATTTTGTTTTCCTCATTGTAATCTACGCCGATTGCGTGGACCAAGGCTCTTTCGTCAATGTTAATATTCTTGTGGGATGAGAACATAAAGGCGGAAGCGCTGATTGCTATTATAAGAAAAATGATTTGCAGATTATGATTTTTCATTTGCTCTGGTTTGCTCCTTTCTTAAAAATAGCATGATTAGAGGTATCACTGTTACGAGCAGGGTTAAATATAATGCGTTTCCGCTGTAATGAGAGAGTTTTTCCCATCGGTGCTGTAAAAGCAATACAAGGCTTGCTCCTGCGGATATTGTGCCTGTTATAATAATAGACCAGTTTTTTGAAACTTTCGGGATAATCATTTTCAGACATTTTCCGGAACAGTGGAAGTATGCACTGATTTTTAGCAGGGACATTATTATCCATATGGACATGAAAACCGAGTCGTAGCGTTCGACTATTTGTGTTTTGGAGTATGCGGCAAGATAGAAGAAAGGTAGTTTGGAAATCATTACGAAATCCCCAAGTATCATTACGATGAATGAAAGTACAACTTCAACAATAACAAGCTTTACTGCAAGGTAGGTGAATCCGCATTTAGCAGCACTTCCTTTAAGGTCGGGCAGGAGAAATACGAAAAGGACAAGCATACGGTTTCTTGCAAGCTCGTTTTTTATTTCCGTCAGAACGGAGTTTCTGAAATCTCTGTCGGCAGTGTAGAAATTCTCTGTATGAAATTCAATTCCTGAGCTGAATACTATTATTATAGTAAAAATTATAAAGCCCGCCAGCACAAAGCAGGCAGATTTTCCGAAAACCGATACGTTCATTTTTGCTATATAAAAAGCGGAAATGGTTATTATAGCCACTATTACAAATCTTGGGAGAAAATTGGCTAGGTAGAAATCCATAAGATACACAAAGTCGCCCAGTATAAGAAATGCTGACGCCATGAAGAAAATCATATATAAAAAAGTTATAATAATGCCTGATATTCGGTTTTTTGCAAAAGCAAGGGTGCAAGGGCTGTCTATGGGGAATTTCTGTCTGAAAAACATAATAGGCATAATCATAGCAAGCTGTATTGCGGTGGAAATCAGCGTCGCTATTATAAGAATCAATGGATTTGTAATTTCATATGGCGAATAGGACATTATTGCAACGCACCTGCCGCAAAGCATTAGTGCGGCAAGCTGAAATGGGGAAATCTTGTTCATTGTATCAACTCGCTTTTTAGTTATTGGTGCGATAATCTTCTATTGTAGATTGTTCTTTTTCGTAAGAGCGGAATTGCTCTCTTGCGAAAATATCTTTTGCACCTTTGGGGTGGAAAGGTGCAAGAGGAGCGGTGTAAGGAATATAAAAATCATTCATAGCCCCTACATTGGCAAGCAGCAGCATCAGACAAACTGATATTCCGAAAAGACCTGCACAGCCTCCGGCAAGAATAAATAAGAGTCGCAAAATGGTTACAGCCTGATTGAGATTTGGAATTGCAAAAGACGAGGTTGCGGTTATTCCTACAACTATTAATAATGGGGCAGAAACTATTCCGCTTTTTACGGCGGCGTCGCCGATTATCAGACCTCCCACGATAGAAACGGCACTTCCGATTGACGTTGGCATACGCAATCCTGCCTCACGCATTACTTCAAACATAAGCATGAGAACTATGACCTCTATTACAAGGGGGTAGGGCGTTGCCTCTTCGGACGCAGAAAGATTCAGCAAAAGCTTTAAGGTGAAAAATTCAGGGTGGAACATTACTAACGCAACATAAAGTCCGGGAAAAAGCACCGCAAGAAAAAAAGCAAAATATTTTATCCAGCGAATGAAGTTTGCATAAAATCCTTTTGCGATGTAATCGTCCATTGTCTGAAAGCTTTCCACGAAAAGGGTGGGACAAATCAGACAGAAGGGCGTTCCGTCAATAAGAACGCACACCTTGCCCTCGTTAAGCTTTGCACAGACCATGTCGGGGCGTTCGGTTTTTGCAATAGAAGAAAAAATAGATTTTTCATAGCTGTCATCTAAAAAAGGTTCAATGTATCCGGAATTTAAAACGGTATCAAGCTTAATTTTGGAAATCTGTGAACGAATACGCTGAACCATTTCTGGAGCGGCTCGGTCACGAAGATACAGAATGCAGACATCGGTAGAAGAAAGTTCGCCTGCTTGAAGCATTTCAAACCGTAAGGTAGGTGTTTTCATTCGTCGGCGGATTAGGGAAATATTTGTTCTGATGACTTCCGTAAAAGAATCTCTTGCGCCATAAATGGTCTGATCGCTGTCAGGAGGAGAAACTGAGCGTTTGTCATAGCCTTGTATTCCGAAAACTACGGCTTTTGATAGTCCATCAATAAAAATTACGGCAAATCCCGAAAAAAGATGCTGGAATACATCGCCGTAAGTAAAAACAGTTTTTCTTTCTGCTGCCAACAGGCTTTGAGTGGTGAGAAAATCAAAAACAGTATCTTTTTCGGCGTTTTCTGATTGGAAATTCATAAGAGGTCGAAAAACAAGCTCTGCCATTGATGATGTTGAAACCATGCCTTCAATAGTTACAACTGCGCAGGGAACTCCGCTGACCATTACATTCATTATGTTTAAATCCATTGTGTTTCCTGAAATGGTACGCAAATCAGTTAGGGCTTTTGTAAGGTCAGCGTTGATTTTTGAGTCTTTGTAGGTTTTGTAATCGGGTGAAGTTTCCATTCTAAATTCCTTTCGTAAAATAAATTTATGAATAGTGTTGCCGATAAAAGGAAATTTTATTCATCTATCAAGGTTAAAGGAAAAAACAATGCAGCACAATTTGACAAAAGGTACAAAAAACGATATTGTACATCTTAAAAAATATCAAAAACATAGAATCCGCAAAAACGTATTGACAAAAGGAATCAATTGTGATAAAATAAATAAGCTGTCTGAGAGGGCAGCGCCAAGAACAGCTAG
>JBJERA010000272.1:0-4524 GCA_051882035.1 Hominimerdicola sp. | reverse complement strand
ATTCTATTACTGCAAGCTCCTGTTCCGTATGGATAAGCTTTCCTGTTAAGCAATATATCATAGAAATCTCCTAATAAGTTTTAAATTTTCAGCTTTTATTATTTGTGTACATAGAAATTTACAGTCTAAACCAATCCATTAATATATTCCATTGCATATTCGAGTTCGTAATCAACCTCGTCCTCGCCAAATATCTTGATTGCCGCCTCCTTATCAACAGGAATATGTACATCGAGCGGTATTCTGCATTCACGACTTGCATCGGTATCTATAAGTGGCAAATTATCCTCACCAAGAGTTAGATAATCAGGATAGCTTATTATAACGTCAGAGTCGTTAAGATAGCAGATTCCGCCGTTATTCTGATTTATTCCATTGCTTGCAGTAATGCCCATAAGCGTTACATTAGGCAACTTAGATAAACAGTCAGCCATACCATCACCCGCACTGAAACACGCTTGATTTACAAGCACAACGACAGGCAAATCTGCCCATTTACCGTTAGGAAAAACGTACAAGTCCTGAGTACGTTTATAATCCTCTCCGTCTTTTTCACCAAAAGCAAACAGGAAACGTTTTTCATCAGAGAAAATTGATGCCAGTGCTCCGCCTACGGTGTTATAACCACCACTGTTATTTCGTATGTCTATTACCAAAGTCTGCATACCTTGCGCTTTAAGTTCTTCAAGCTTTTCATCAAAAAAATCCGTAAGCTGAGGGTAATATCCGTCCCTTGCAATAGATACATTATCCCAAATCATACTATATTCTTCATATGATATACGCAAATAACCACAATTATCCGAAATCATGGTAGTATAGTAATTTTCATCGGTAAGACCGATATTAAGAAAATTATTAATCGTTGTTTCAAGACGTTCAACGTAACTGCCTTGTGAATCAAGCATAACCTCTGAATTTTTGCCACTATCATCAATGTAATTGACCTTTACCGAGTCCCCACCCTTTCCTGCAAGAAACATAGGTCTGAAATAATCCTCGTTGGATTCCACAGGAAATGTCATTGAATCTCTTGGATAAATACACTCTACCTTAGCCACAGCCTCGCTTATGTCCTCCCCGTCCCACTTGGTTATAACAGTTCCGTTTCTGATGCCGGCTTTGTAGGCATCGCTTTCTTCATCTACACTAACAGCTATTGTTTCTCCACTGTCAATGGTATACATTGAAAAACCATAATCATTGCCCGCAAGCAGTTCTTTCGTAAGCACACTCACCTCGGGTGACAGCGAAATACTAACGTGACCATCATTAAATCTGTGAACATATTCAGTCAACGTCGCACCATAAGCGGCTTTGTTATTATTTTTTTCCGCTTCCTCTATTCTAGGCAGAAATTCTTCAAGCAAAGCGTCGTAATCTACTTCTTTCCAGTCAGAAAGTACATATTCTTTACGCATAACTTCTACAATTTCTTTAAAACCATCGCTCCAACCAAGTGTAGTGAAATTATGTACCTTACTGTAATTAGTCTGATTAAAAATCATAGCAGTGCTGCTTATAAAAACTGCGAGGCTCACAAATACAGATAACAATTTACGAGGCAATTTTTTATTTATTGGTATAATAAGCAGAAGCGGTAGTAACGCACCGATATATAGATACTGATAAATATCCATAGTAAAAGAAAATCCATATATTCCTCTAAAATAGGAAAAATAAAAATGTACACTACATGCAAGCACAGGCACTATGCACAGCAACCTGAAAATAAGCAAACGCTCTTGCATTTTCGGACGAATTACTGCAAGTACAATAGTATATATAAATATCAAAATAGCCAATATACTTGTGTTATTTTTCATAATATCAAATAACATATACATAAATTTACTCCCATATCCATAATTAATTTTACTTTAATTGTTCTAAAACATTTATCATTTTTCATGCATACTCATAATTTTTCGTGTATTTACCGATAGACCATGAGTTATGGCAATAGCGACAGCGTCGGCGGTATCGTCAGGCTTAATAATATTTTTAAGTTTAAGCATTGTTCTCGTCATTTCCTGAACCTGTTTTTTCTCCGCCCTGCCGTAGCCGACTATGGAACATTTCACCTGCAAAGGCGTATATTCATAAATCGGAATGTCCCTCATAATTGCCGGAAGAATAGTCACTCCCCTTGCCTGAGCAACGTCTATTGCGGTTTTTTCATTTGTATTGAAAAAAAGCTTTTCAATTCCCATTTCATCGGGTTTGTATGTTTCAATTATCTCGGTCATGTCCTGATAAATAACTTTTAAACGTTTGTTAAACTCCATATCAGCACCAGTAGTGATTGCTCCGAAGCCTACAACAGAGAATTGTCCTTTGTAATAATCAAGAACTCCATAACCCACGATAGCATATCCTGGGTCAATTCCTAAAATTCTCACAAACGCACCTCCAAGCAACAAGATACACTTTCCGATAATAACAATTTATTATACCATATTTTTTTTATGATTGCAAGTAAATGAACGTATTTTCACTAATTCATCACCTTACGTCAAAAAACGGCAAATCCTCAAAAGATTTGCCGTTTCTAGCTGTGTATATTTTTACATATTCTGTGGATATAATAATGTTGAACTATAATACAAATACTTGTGATTTTTGTCAAAAGTCACGCTGAGAACAACAGGCTGAACATCTCCCGACTCGGTCTTGTACCAGTATCTGTAATTATAAGTATCTACATCGAGAGCATAAACCACGCTGTAATAATCAAGATCAATGTCATCACTGACTGTACCGAAAGTTACGCCTTTTTCAAACTTGTCCAGATTAACTACACGGTCACGCTCTTCACCCTTGACATTATCTTCAAGCAGCTTGAAGTTTGAATATTTTACAGTTTCAATACAGTCGCTGTCATCAAGAGTGACAAAAACTCCCCATTCCGGATAGGTAATTCCGTCCACAGTCACCGTATCATCTGCCTCGACTGCATAGTCATATTTTATAGCATTATTTACCCCTGCATAGGCTGATTCGTCCTTAAAATGCACTTCGCATTTTTTCTCAGCATCAGCAAGCTCAGAACCGATAAATTCAGAAACATTTTCGGCAATTTTTTCTCCCTTGGTGCCGGTAATGCTCACAATAATAATTATAATAAGGGTAATCAACAGCACTAATGCAATGGAAAAAAGTATCAGCTTTAATCTCTTTTCGCCTACTTTGTTTTTCACTTGCTGAACACCGTCAGGCTTTGTTGTACCGAGAGATTTTTTCTTTTTGCCAAAAACGCTTTTTATAATAGCCGTATCATCAGGCGTGTCCTGCAACGCAATACCGCAGTTACTGCAAACAGCATCATGCTCCCCGACTTTCTTGCCGCACTTCGGACATTTCATCAAATCACCCCATTTTTATACATGATTAAATTAAGAAAATTATACCACACAAGTTGTTCTTTGTCAACGAAAAAACGTACATTACAGCATGGATTTTATTGATAAATAAGAGGAATTAGCAATGAAAAAATTATTCGGAATTTACATTTTTAAGGTTATAACCATCGGCGGATTACTGCTTTTACAGCTTTTGCTCTTACTTAGCTGTTCATGTTATTTATTTTGCTGTTTTCCAATTTGCAGACTAATAATATGGCTGCTTGCAGTTGGCACAGCCTTGCGTGTTGCCGTCCTGCCCTGCAATATACCATGCCGAATCGGCTGGATAATCGGTATACTTGCTTTGCCTGCGGTTTTTATTCCGCTATATCTTATTTTAGGTCGAGGAGGTTCAATCAGGAAAATAAAAAAATTTATGTGCAAGGAAAAAATCATTCCAATTAAGGAAAATGAAATCTCTGCCCCTCCACACATTGCAAAACAGTTCTATGCACTAAAAAAAACAGGTGGTTTCCCATACTCAGACAATAGTTTATGCACATATTATCCCACAGGCGAAGCAATGTACAGCGGAATAAAAGAAATAATAAAAAAAGCTGAAAAATACATTTTTATGGAATTTTTCATTATTAATATGGGGTTTATGTGGGGAGAAATTCTTGAAATTCTCAAAGAAAAAGCAAAGCAAGGAGTTAAAATTTACATTTTAAGGGATGAATTAGGCACAATATGCCATTTGCCTAAGGATTATAATAAGAAACTTAAAGAAATGGGAATTGAATGCAGGATCTTCAATACTCTTTCACCAAAAATCAAACCTGACATTAACTACCGTGACCACAGAAAAATCGTAGTTTCCGATGGAATTTACGCAATTACGGGCGGTGCAAATATTGCCGATGAATATATTAACAGAATTTCACCCTATGGTTACTGGAAAGATACGGCAGTTTACATTTCCGGAGAAAGCGCATGGTATTTCTCCCAAATGTTCATTCAGCTATGGAATATGAATGGTGGAAAACTGGACATAAAGGATTTTATCACCTGTCAATTTCCTGAAAACACCCGAAATACAGGAATAACTCAGCCTTTTGGTGATTATCCCTCCTGCCGAATGGGATTTTCCGAAACGGTTTTTATCAATATGATAACTAAT
>JBJERA010000271.1:0-4530 GCA_051882035.1 Hominimerdicola sp. | reverse complement strand
CTGCATTTTTCCTCAAATTCAACAACGAACTTGTTCAGAGCCTTTTCATTTTGCTTTGCAGTCTTGCTTTTATCAACTTTAAAAGTGGCAGTATAAGGCTTTAACTGTGTGCCGTCGGGGGCATATCCCTTGAAAACTCTTATTGAGTATGAAATAATATCACCGTTTTTATCCTTACGAGGTTGAATATTAGCCATTAAATCAAGTCCTTTCATTAAATTTCTTGACACCGAAAAGGCTTTTGTGCTATAATTTATGTGCATTTATATAGCATAGTTGCCCTTGTGGTGACTTATATCAAGTCTGTTCTGAATTACCGTTCGGAGCAGGCTTTTTTGTTTGCATAAATAAGCTGTCATACTTTTTTTTATAATCTCTTACCAAATTTTCAATAAATTTATTTGTAAAATATAACATTGCACCCTGTTTTTCTGCCATTTCCATATCAGTATTACCCATTAGTTGGCAACCTTCCTCAACCATTTTTTCGCTTGCTTTTGTTAAATGAGCCAATAGGCTCATATAAAAAGCAAGACTGTCAAGCAATTCAAAAAAATCATTATTTTCAAGGATTTGATTTACTATGTCAATGCCTCTATCTTTGTAAGAATTAAATAGATATGGCTGATAAAATTTTATATTTATGATTGCCTTTTCAGATAACCCAGTATACTCGTGAACGCCTTGCAACTCTGCACTAGACCTTTTAATTTCAGTACGCCCAAGCAAGTAATCGGTAGAAACATTAAAGCCTTTTGCTATTTCGGCTAATGCGTAAATATCGGGTCGGGATTTACCTTTTAACCAGTTGCCCACATTCTGCCTTGATGTATTTACCTTTTTGGCTACTTCTTCTTGTGTGGAATTTCCTACTAGTTTTTTTAAACGTTGTTGAAATATTACTCCTATGTCGGTTTTATTTGCGTTTTCCATTATGATACCCCCACTTTGTAAAAATAATTTGCAATCGATAAAAGCGAAGAAAAAAATACTTGCTTTTATTTTCTTTTTGTGGTATAATACAAGTATAGCAAAGGTTTGCGCATTTGTCAAGATAAAAGAAAAATAATTTACAAGGTGGTGAGATAATGATAAATTTTGAAAAATTAAGTGCTGAGGAACAAGCCGTAATTCTTGCAAGAAGAGCATATCAAAAAGCGTGGAGAGCAAAAAACAAAGATAAAGTTCAAGCTCATAATGTACGCTTTTATAAGAAACAGGCAGAAAAGCTTGCAAATCAGGCAAAAGAAAAGCCGTCCGAGTAGTACCAGTACCCGAACGGCGAGCAGGCTTAAGCCTGCTATCAGAAACACACAAGTTTCCACTCTTATTATACCACATTGTAAGGTGGAAATGCAAGTAAAAATGTGGTAGAAAGAGAGGTATATTTTGATAAAATCTAATCAAGTCCCACGAATGAGGACGATACCACAAATTAAGCGTGAATTCCCCGAATTACAGTTATCTGAACGTTATCTGCGTTCACTTGCACGAGAAAATAAAATCACCTGCATACATATAGGAGTAAAAACGCTTATAAATATTGACAGCCTTTTTGCTTTTCTTAATGGGGGTGCTGAATAGTGACCGCTCAGGAACGAATTTTACAAGCCCTCAGAGTGGGCGAGAATAACGCTGTAAGCCTTGCGGATATGTGCAATATAGTTGGACTTCATAACCGTGATACACGTCTTATAATCGAGTATTTACGCCGTTCAGGCGTGGTTATTTGTTCAAGTAACAACGGTTATTATTACCCTGCGGACATTGCGGAACTAAGGCGATATGTACAAAAGGAACGAGCAAGAGAAAATTCGATTGCGGAAACTTTAAAACCTGCTGAAAAGCTTTTACATGAATGGCAGTGGGGCAAGTCTATATGATAGAAACAAGAGAACTATTTCAGATTGCAAAAGACCGCCTTGACATCAGGCAGGTAGCACAGCATTATGGCTTGCAGATTGACCGAGCCGGAAAGGCTCTTTGTCCATTCCACAACGACACACACCCGTCAATGAGTTTCAAGGAGCAGTATTTCAAATGCTTTTCCTGCGGAGAGGGTGGGGACGTTTTTAAGCTTGCAGGTCAGCTTTTAGGGACTTCCAAGCCTATCGAAACGCTGAAAATACTTAATTCCGATTTCTGTCTGGGGCTTGAAATTGACGGAAAAAAGCAAACCCCTGCACAGCTTGCAAAGGTCAAGGCTCAATGCAGGGAACGTGAACGCAGGCAGGACTTACAGCAGGCTTTTGATGATTGGGTGAAAAAGGCTTTTGTCACTTGTACAAGCTATGCAAAGCTTTTGAGGGACTGGCAAGTGCTGTATGCTCCAAAAAGCGAGGGTGAACCGCTGCACCCGCTGTTTGAAGAAAGCTTGCTTAATCTTGCAAGAATTGAGTATTTATGTCATTGTCTGACTTATGGCAGCAGGCAGGAACAACAGAAATTTTATACTATGTGCAGAAACGAGGTGAAAGCTATTGAACAGCGTATCAGCGAATACGGAAGAGTTAAAGCAGGCTGACGATTTTTTTGAAAGCTTTGCTGAGGATTTGCAGGAAGAACAAAGGCTTGCAGACAACCAATATAGGCATTGCTTTGACGAAGAAAACGGCGAGGTTATTTTTAACAACGTAACCGAAGATGATATTCTTCATAATGAGTATTTGTATAAATATGTAATGTTTTTTTCTGATGAAACAGAGATAAACAGTTACATAACGGAACTCAGGCAGGTTGCCAAAGGCTGTAAGCTTACAGCGGATTTTGACCGTAAAATGAATGCTTACAAAAGGCAGGCGGTGAAAAAACTGCGTGAGGCAGAAAGAGAAAAAGCAAATCAAGCTTTTATCAAACGTGCCGAAAGTTTCCCCGAATGGTGGGACGGTCAGAATATTGACGAGGACGTGTTTTGTAAAGGCTTTCTTGAAAATCGTGAGATGAAATGTATAAACAATCTTTTGTATGATGTCAGAGGTCTGCTTGATGAAAAGTCAGTTGAGAATGAAATTTATTACAAAATCAAAGATTTTTGTAAAAAAAATATCGGCGACAAAATAAAGGCTATTATAAGGACATTGAAAATTAAATGTTATAGCGAACCATTGCCAATAGATATTAATACAATTCATCTGCAAAACGGAACGCTTAAAACGGACGGTAGCTTTACGAACGGAAAGTATTTCTGCGTGAACCGTTTGAACGTAAATATGCCGTCAGAATACCGAAAACCTGAACGCTGGCTTAAATTTGTCAATGAATTGCTTTATGAAGAAGATATTCCCACTTTACAAGAATATATGGGATATTGTCTTATTCCCTGCACCAAAGCACAGAAAATGCTTATGTTGATTGGAAACGGTGGAGAGGGTAAAAGCCGAATTGGAATAGTACTTTCAAATATAATGGGGTTTGGGTCATATGTTACGGGAGAGGTAAAGGACTTTGACAACGGAAGCAAAGCCCGATTTTCAAGAGAAAAGCTTGTAAGCAAACTGCTTTTTATTGATGACGATTTGGATATGTCCGCACTTGTGGGAACGAGCTTTTTAAAACAGCTCATAACCGCTGAAATACCTCTTGAAGTTGAGCCGAAAGGTTCACCAAGCTTTCAGACAATGCTTTATTCACGAGTTATAGCTTTTGGTAATGGTGCTATTTCAAGCCTTTATGACAAGTCAGAGGGCTTTTACAGACGTCAGATTATACTTACTGCAAAGCCAAAGCCTGAGAATAGGCAGGACGATAGCTTTCTTACAGATAAGTTGCTTGCTGAAAAAGAACAAA
The DNA here is from genome assembly GCA_051882035.1 of Hominimerdicola sp. Lineage (GTDB taxonomy): Bacteria > Bacillota > Clostridia > Oscillospirales > Ruminococcaceae > Hominimerdicola. Next base: position 744 of record JBJERA010000271.1, on the reverse strand, counting down.
TTTTTTTATGGGCTTTTTATGGACTTCAAAGATTAATTTCAAATAACTTTATGTTTACAATTTCCGAAAAGGCAAAACAAAGCCTTGAAGAAAGTAAGCGTGAAAGCTGTAATATTATTGAGTTTATGGAAAGCGGACATGATTTCTGCTTTGACAATAACGCTCAGATACAAATCCGTGAACTGAGGTGGGCTTATGAAAGCTGGTGCAGCCTTAACGGGATTGAACCTTTGAAACCTAAGACTTTTACAAAATTTCTCCGTGAAAACAGTGCAAAATATAATATTATTTACACAGAAAATGCCGTAAACCACAGCGGACAAAGAGCAAGGGGCTTTAAAGGAATACGCTACTTAAAGACATATCAGATGATTGATTAATCGTGTAATAACACGGTTCTACACGGTTTGTTACACGATTAAAAAGAACCGAAAACGGCGTATTTACGCACTTTACACGATTTACACGATTTTTTTGCATTGCTATACCTTTATATATATAATAATTATTTTTTATATATCAAATATATACTATAATTTATAATCCCATATATATAATATAATAAATCGTGTAATCGTGTAAACAGCGTATTTAAGGGATTTAATGGAGTTTTAAATCGTGTAAAAATCGTGTGATTACACGGTTCAATCGTGTATTTAATATGAAAGGAGCTTTAAATCATGAACAATATATTGCTCCCCCAATTAAACCTTGCCACAGTCAATAAGGCATTATGAGCAAATC
>JBJERA010000270.1:0-4558 GCA_051882035.1 Hominimerdicola sp. | reverse complement strand
ATAAGAACAAGGTGCTTGCATTTGTTACTGCACATGGTTCGTCAAATTCTCATACGGCAATTCTTGCACGAAATATGAATATTCCTGCAATAATTGGCTTGGGCGACGAATTTCTTGAAAAAATCAAGGACGGAGATATGGCGATTGTTGACGGATTTACGGGAGAAATCTATATTTCTCCTAATGACGAAACTCTTTCAGCCATGGAGGAAAAGCAGAAAAAAGCTGAAAACAAGAAAGTTTTGCTGCAAAAACTGAAAGGAAAGGAAAATATTACTCTTGACGGCACAAAGATTAATATTTATGCAAATATAGGCGGAATTGACAATATAGGAGCAGTTTTGCAGAATGATGCAGGTGGAATAGGACTTTTCAGAAGTGAATTTCTCTATCTTGAAAACAGCGATTATCCTACGGAAGAACAGCAGTTCAGGGTTTATCGCAAGGTTCTTGAAAGCATGGCGGGCAAAAAAGTCATTATCCGAACTTTGGATATAGGTGCGGATAAGACGGTTGACTATTTTAATCTTGATAAAGAGGAAAATCCTGCTATGGGATACAGGGCTATCAGAATTTGCCTTACACGTCCCAAGGTTTTCAAAACGCAGCTGAGAGCATTGTATAGGGCATCTGTATACGGAAATCTCGGAATAATGTTTCCCATGATTACAAGCGTTTCTGAGGTTGAGGAAATTCTAAGATACTGCGGAGAGGTAAAATCTGAGCTGAGAGCTGAAAATATTGAATATTCGGAAAAAATCGAGCTTGGCGTTATGATTGAAACTCCTGCGGCGGCAATTATCAGCGACAAGCTTGCTCCAATGGTAGACTTTTTCAGCGTCGGAACAAACGATTTGACACAGTATACTCTTGCCTGTGACAGACAAAATCCTATTGTGGAGAGTTTTTGTGATGCTCACCATGAAGCTATTCTCAGGCTTATTCAGTTGTCTGCGGAAAATGCTCACAAACATGGTGTATGGATTGGAATTTGCGGCGAGCTTGCTGCAGATACAGCGCTTACCGAAACCTTTCTCAGAATGGGAATTGATGAACTTTCTGTTTCTCCGGGATTTGTCCTCAATGTTCGTGATGCAGTAAGAAATATTGATTTATCAAAATAATACAACAGAATCCACCTGCGATTATATAACCGCAAGTGGATTTTTTCTTCATATATATTCTTTTTACTTCTTTTCCTATAATTTTTTATTATTATCTATATGTATATAATTTATGCTTTTGTTCCCCAAAGTTAGTAATTTGAAAATTCAAATGCACCGTTTTAGCTGAATTGTTATGAATTTCAAATTGGTGCCAAAACTTATATTTCTTTAATTTTCGGCAAAAACTGTTTCCTTATCCTCTCCTTGACAGCTTTTTACTATTGCATTTCGAGTTGAATTAATGTTTTCTGAAATCTGGTCCAGTGAAATAATAATGCTTTCAAGTTGTAGCTTTTCTTCTGCGTCAATTTTTCCGTCCTCCATTATATGGATAAGCTGTTCTGATAAATCCTGCAGCTTGTTAGTAGAGCCTAGGAACTGAATTACAAGTCTGTCAAGATTTTCGCTTACAACAGATTCAACAGGTGTGTCTTTCAGCAAATAGTCAATGGATACATTAAACATATCACTGATTGCAATAAGCTTGTCAATTTCAGGATAAGATAAGCCCGATTCCCATTTTGAAACTGTCTGTCTGCTGATATAAAGCTTATCTGCAAGCATTTCCTGCGAAAGGTTGTTGTTTGTGCGAATCATACGTAGCTTTTCACAAAAACTCATTTATTCTCTCACCTCGATATATATTATACTTTACTTTATTACTTATTTCAACCAATTTTAAAGTGCTTTTTAGCAACTTCAAGGTGCATTTTTAAACTTATATATTATTATAGCATAATTTAGCCTGTTTGGTATCCAGTTTACATATAGTTTTCAGAATTGTTACTTTTCAACTAGTATATTAAGCACATTCAACATTAAATAAAAAAGCTATTGCCTTTTTATTGACAAATGTTATAGTATAGTGTAAAATAACAATAGATAGTATTTTAAGAAATACTTTTTGGTAAAACTTTACGAAAGGAAAATGGAATCGCGTATGCTTTTATATATAATTCAAACTAATTTTGTTGATTTAGCTATTGTTCTTTTCTTGTATATATTTTTGCTTACAAATAAAACCTTTGCAAAAACAACATTAAATAAGTTTATTGCGTCTGCCGTTATTGTGAATATACTTATTGTGGCTGATTCTACTGATTATTGGTGTGCTGCACAAAGTCGTCCTATGTTGTTAAGATATATTACATCGGCTACCGGTTATACTTTTCGGGTAGTACCGATTTTACTTTTTATGCTGATAGCAATACATCTTAATAAAAAAATGACTGTAATTTTAAGTATTCCTGCATTGGCTAACGGTCTGCTGGCTTACGGAAGTGTTTTTAATAAATTAATGTTTTACTTTGATGAAAATAATAAGTTCCACAGAGGGGTATTAGGTTTCGTTCCGTTTTTGGTAAGTGCTTTTTATATGCTTATGCTTTTAATAGGGTCAATAAGAAAATACAGAATGGGCGATAAGAAAGAATGTTCCGTAGTATTCTTTATTGCGTTTATGAGTACGGTTGCAGTGTGCATCGAAACTTTTTTACATATGAAATTTATTATTAACGGTGTAGGAGGAATTTCCATTGTATTTTATTATTTGTTCATGCATACCCAGACTTATAAGCGTGACGCCCTGACAAACGCTCTCAACAGACATTCTTTTTATACGGATACTAAGGTTATGCGCAAATTGCCAATGGTGATAGTATCTATTGATATTAATAATTTAAAGCTAATTAATGATTCAAAGGGTCACAGTTTCGGAGATAAGGCAATTTGTACTGTCACCGAAATTATTTACAAGAATATTAATTCAAATTTTCAGCTTTACAGAATGGGCGGAGATGAATTTACAATATTGTGTCCAAAAGCAAACACGCACAGTATTGAGAAAATTATGAATTTAATTTATGATGAAACCTATAAAAAAGGTTACCAAATTGCTTGGGGAATGGCGAAGTATAAACCGGATATGGATTTTGAAAAGGCGTGCAGTCTTTCTGATGCCAGAATGTATGAAAATAAATTTATAACTAAAAATACGTTAAAAAAATAAAAAATACGAATCTATTTTTATAATAACAAGTTATACTTGAAAACTTACTTTAATGATTTTTGTAAGTTCCAGATAGCTATAATATAAAAATAGGTTCGTATTTTTATGCCTCAATAAGCAATATAGAAATTCACAGAAAACAAAAAGGACTGCTGTAGATAAAAATACATAAAATTTAAGCAAGCTCAAATGTGCGTTTTATTTATGTGCAACAGTCCAATATTAAAATATAATTTTTATTTGATCAACGACTTTAATGATTCCTCAATTTTAGCCATTTTCTCTTCTGCCTTTGCAAGCTTAGCCTTTTCAGCCTCAATAAGCTGTGCAGGAGCTTTTGCAATGAATCCCTGATTATTCAATTTCTTGCTGAGGAAGTCAATATCTTTCTGAACTTTTTCCTTGTCCTTGTTAAGTCTTGCGGTTTCTTTTTCAACGTCGATAATATCTGAAAGCGGAATAAAGAATCTTGCACAATCCGTTACAACTGTTACACAGTCATTTTCCTCACACTTGTCAGTGATAATTACCTCTGACGCAGACGCAAGTCTTTCAAAGAACATTCTGCCAAGTTCGAATACGTCAGCCTGCTCAGTTTCAATAAACAGCTTAGCCTTTACAGACGGCGGAACGTTCATTTCTCCACGACAGTTTCTAATGCCTTTGATACCTGCAATAATCTTTTCAAATGCAGTCTCATCGTCAGCAAATGAAAGCTTTTCGTCATAAACAGGGAAGTCGCTGAGCATAATAGCTGTGCCGTCGTTTACAAGAGCCTGCCAAATTTCCTCAGTAATGTAAGGCATAAATGGCTGGAGAAGTTTAAGCATACCCTTCATTACCCAAACGAGTACAGCCTGAGCGGATTCCATAGTTTCTCCGCCAGCCATAATTCTAGGCTTTGTGAGCTCGATATACCAGTCGCAGTAAATATCCCATATGAAGTCGTAAAGTTTCTGAACAGCAACACCAAGCTCAAACTTTTCGAGATTTTCATTAATCTCCTTAGCAAGAGTGTTGAACTTGGAAACAATCCACTTGTCCTCTACATTGAGATTTTCAGGAAGATTATCAGCCTTGAAATCGTCAGGAAGATTCATCATAATAAATCTTGCCGCATTCCAAATCTTGTTAGCAAAGTTTCTAGAAGATTTAACCTTTTCCTCAATAAATCTCATATCGTTTCCGGGCGAATTACCTGTTGCAAGCATAAATCTCAAAGCGTCAGCGCCGTACTTGTCGATAATTTCCAACGGGTCGATACCGTTGCCCAAAGACTTGGACATTTTTCTGCCCTGAGAATCTCTTACAAGACCGTGAATAAGAACTGTATTGAAAGGAACTTCGCCTGTACATTCAAGACCTGAGAACATCATTCTGATTA
>JBJERA010000269.1:0-4586 GCA_051882035.1 Hominimerdicola sp. | reverse complement strand
ATTTTACCACAGTTTGCTGACTTTTTACAGACTTTTTTTCAAAGGGTCTTTAATTTCAATAGTGGTAGTATTAAATTTAAACAAGTTTGTGGACGAAGTTGGAAGTATAATTATTTGTTTTTTGATTCTATCTTTCGAATCTTTCTTGATACCGTTTACTTTATTTAAAAAATTTATGCGAGATGAATCCCTAAATCTTATCGTTTCTTGACCAGATAATTTGATTTTCGTATTATTATGTACATATATAATTAATCTATGATTGTCTGCTTCAAGTAACCATTTTGCTATATATTCCCACCAATATCTATCGGTATCACCGATAGATAAACCAAATAAACATATATATCTACTATTATTGATAACATCTTTAACATTTTGTATTATTCTTTCACCTAATTCTTGGTTCAATTTTGGTTTTACTATATAATCAGATAAATTTGCTAAATTACGTAATTCCTCATTTGCTATCTGAGAAGTATCATTTATTCCTAATATTAAATTGCTATCTAATGTTCCATGTACATGAAGTGGCATATTAATTCGATCTGTGTATTCAGTACTTCTACATATATGTTTTGGAAATGAATTTATGTTCATTGCTGATTTAACAAATTGATCCAATACATCTGTATAATTGAATGAGATGAATGAATAATGTATAGATTCATTTGTATTATTAATCATATTTTTAAAATAAGCAATTTCATCTTTATTAAAATCATTATAAAAATTCAAAATTTGAGTTTTAAATTTTTCTGAAAGACTATTATTTAGTTTTACTTTTTCAATCTCTTTTTGAAGATATCGAGATAAATGATATTCCAATACAGCTTTTTCATCAAGAAATCCATTAATATCATTTTTAGACATTTGTTGTGTAAATTTACCAAGTCCTAATTCCAAATCAGACCATAGTTCATAATCATTTTTTATAGATTGTAAAATCATGCTGTTAGATTCTTGTTCTTGGTAATAATTATAAAAATCTTTATATTTAGTTTTTAATCCTAAATTTAAATCAAAACCATTGCCAATAAAAAAAGTAATATTCATAAAAATCATACACCTTTATAATTTATTTTTGATAACAATAACAAAATGTAATCATATATTATTATATTATACTATTTTTTCGACAAAAATCAAGCAAAAATAACAAATAATTCATGATTGCTATGAGTAGTTGACATAATAAATTCGGTGTGATATAATAAAAACAAGGTTTTGTATCTTATAATATGTTTTTGCAGGGGTACCGTTTTCGGTTGAGAAGGCTTGTCCTAACCCTTTGAACCTGTCGGTTAATACCGGTGTAGGAAGCAGATTTATTACTGAAAGTATATTTTTATGCCTCCTTTTATTGGGAGGCTTTTTTTGTTGCCTTATTAAGAAAGGAATGTTGAAAATGAAAAACTGTCTTACTATTGCAGGCTCGGATTGCTCGGGCGGAGCTGGAATTCAGGCGGATTTGAAAACTTTTTCGGCTCTGGGCTGTTTCGGAATGTCCGTAATTGTATCGGTGGTTGCAGAAAATACTCAGCGTGTGATTTCAATTCATGACGTTTCTGCCGATGTTATTAAAGACCAGATTGACGCTGTTTTCGAGGACGTAAGGGTTGACGCTGTAAAGGTTGGTATGCTTTCAGGAATTGACACTATGACTGCTGTGGCGGAAAAGTTAGAGGAATATAAGCCAAAGGCTGTTATTGACCCCGTAATGATTGCAAAGGGCGGTATGGCTCTTATGGCGGAGGACGCTTTGGGTACTTTGAAAAGCAGAATTATTCCTATGAGTTTTCTGCTTACTCCAAACGTTCCTGAGGCGGAAACTATTACGGGTATAAAAATTCAAAACATTGAAGATATGAAAAAAGCTGCTGTGGAAATTTTCAAAATGGGTGCGGAAAATGTTCTCATCAAAGGCGGTCACATGGAGGGCGACGCAGCTGATATTCTCTATGACGGAAAAGAATTTCACACCTTTGTTCAGGAAAGAATCAATACTAAAAATACTCACGGTACGGGCTGCACCATTTCTTCTGCAATCACTGCCTGTCTTGCAAACGGAATGAATATTGCGGAGGCGGTAAAATCCGCAAAGGCTTTTGTTACCGAGGCTATACGTTATGCCGATAATCTTGAAGTAGGCAAGGGACACGGACCTACAAACCATTTCTGGGAATTTTATAAAATGAAAGGACTTTTGTAAATGAGAAACTATAAAACACAAATGGAGGCGGCTAAAAAGGGAATTGTTACTCCTGAAATGGAAACTGTCGCTAAGAAAGAATATATGGACGTAAACAAGCTTATGGAGCTTGTGGCAAAGGGCGAAGTTGCCATTCCTGCCAATATTAATCACAAGTCGCTGTCGGCTGAGGGTATCGGAACGGGATTGAAAACTAAGATTAATGTAAATCTTGGAATTTCAGGCGACGCTAAGGATTACGACCTTGAAATGCAGAAGGTGGATATGGCTATAAAATTCGGGGCTGAGGCTATTATGGACTTGTCCAATTACGGCAAGACCAATAAGTTCCGCAGGGAACTTATTGAGAAATCTCCTGCTATGATTGGTACTGTTCCTATGTATGACGCTATCGGTTACCTTGACAAGGATTTGCTCGACATTACTGCTGAGGATTTTCTTAGAGTTGTAAAGGCTCATGCACAAGAGGGCGTTGACTTTATGACAATTCATGCGGGCATTAACCGTCGTGCTGTTGAGGCTTTCAGACGTGAGGGCAGAAAAATGAATATTGTTTCTCGTGGCGGTTCGCTGCTTTTCGCATGGATGATGATGACGGGAAACGAAAATCCTTTTTATGAGCATTATGACGAGGTTCTTGAAATCCTCAGAGAATACGATGTTACGATTTCCTTGGGAGACGCACTTCGTCCCGGCTGTCTGGCAGACGCTACTGACGCAGGTCAGATTTCTGAGCTTATCGAGCTAGGTAATCTTACAACAAGAGCATGGGAAAAGGACGTTCAGGTAATGGTGGAAGGTCCCGGACACATGGCAATGAATGAAATTGCGGCTAACATGAAATTGCAGAAAAGAATCTGTCATAATGCGCCTTTCTATGTTTTAGGACCTTTGGTAACGGATATTGCCCCCGGTTACGACCACATTACTTCTGCGATCGGCGGAGCTATTGCGGCGGCAAGCGGAGCGGATTTTCTTTGTTATGTAACTCCTGCGGAGCATTTAAGACTGCCTGACGCCGACGATGTAAAAGAGGGAATTATTGCAAGCAAAATTGCGGCTCATGCGGCAGATATTGCAAAGGGTGTTCCTCATGCTATTGACTGGGATAACAAAATGGCTGAGGCAAGACACAAGGTTGACTGGGACGAAATGTTCAAGCTTGCTATCGACGGCGAAAAGGCTCAGAGATTTTTTGAGCAGACTCCTCCTGCCGACAGACACACTTGTTCAATGTGCGGAAAAATGTGCGCAGTAAGGACTACTAACATGATATTAGAGGGCAAAGAGGTTAAGTTCTGTACTGAAAAATGAGGAAAAACTATGACAGTAAAAGAAAAAGTTTTAGAGCTGTTTGAACAAAACAGAGGAATATATCTTTCGGGTGAAGAAATTGCCGAGAAACTTGACTGCACAAGAGGTGCAGTGTGGAAAGCGGTTAAAAGCCTTCAAGAAAACGGATACAATATTTCTGCGGTTACCAATAAAGGATATTGCCTGGATGTTTGCACGGATATTTTATCTGCCGCAGGGGTTAGAAAATATCTTGTGGGAGAGGCAGAAAAGCTTGATATTTCCGTATTTTCATGCGTTGAGTCAACTAATCTTATTTTGCTTGAAAATGCAAATAACGGTGCTTCTGAGGGCAAAGTTGTAATTGCGGGAAGTCAGACCAAAGGCAGAGGCAGACTGGGACGTACTTTCTTTTCACCGACGGAAACAGGTCTTTATATGAGTATTCTTCTGCGGCCGAATATGTCAGCTGATAAGGCAGTGAAAATTACTACTGCTGCTGCGGTAGCGGTTTGCCGTGCCATTGAAAAAATTTCGGATTTGAAGCCTGAAATCAAATGGGTGAACGATATTTACTTAAATGGAAAAAAGGTTTGCGGAATACTGACCGAGGCTTCATTCAGCATGGAAAACGGCAGACTTGAATATGCCGTTTTGGGAATTGGAGTAAACGCATACGAGCCTGAAAACGGTTTTGGCGATGAAATAAAAGATATTGCAGGTGCAGTTTTTGCAGAGCGACAGAATGATTTGAGAAATCGGCTTGCAGGGGAAATATTAGTCAGCTTTATGGAGCTTTATAAAGAGCTGGACAAAAATACTTTTTATGACGATTATCGCAGTCGTATGATGTGGATCGGAGAGCAAATCAATGTGATTTCATGGGATAAGAAAATTCCTGCAAAGCTTGTCGATATTGATGAGGATTGCCGATTAAAGGTGATATACGATGACGGAACAGAGGGTTTTGTTTCATCGGGCGAAATTAGTATTCGTAAGATTTAAGGCAACACCGCACAACTATTGTGTGCGGTGTTGCCTTAATATAGGAAAAAACTATATATAGCCATAAGAATAAAGT